>NZ_VTDU01000035.1:0-12837 GCF_035615615.1 Acinetobacter sp. MD2(2019)
ATTAATTATATTGTTGATGTGACTGTCACCGCTTCCGCCAAATATTTAAAAAAGCCCTTGTATAAACAAGGGCTTTTTTTCGTGTTTATATTTTTCATTAATTTATTCCTTACCCATTTTTTGGATTCCCTGATGGGGTAATTAAACTTTATGATGCTGTTCGAAGAAAGTTTACGCCTATTGATATTGGTCATTTAGATTTTTGGAGAAATAAATTGTGGCTTTTTCACTATATTGTTTAATGAGTAAAAATTCAGATAACTTTTCATTAGAATTTTTTGAAAAGGAGTTAAAGAAGTGTTTTTCTAAGACGGAGGGGTTAAGTCTTAGTTATGAAGAGGATCCATTTGACCCTTCGAGCAAACATTTACTTCTTTCTTGGGGGCGCTGGTGGATTAAATTTTTTATGAAACTGGCCTACGAGTGATTAATGATTCGTTAGAAATAGCGACTTATGCTAATACAAATCTAGCTAGAGAAATTTCTAGTATAGATAAACGAATTATAGTTAGATTTGCAGATGATGAGTCAAAAAATTATACAAACCATATGATTTTGATGATGGACTATTTAGAAGATATTCCGAATATAATTATTTTTAATCCTAAAACTAGGGTCTGTTGAGAATTACCTAGAGTTAATTACACTTGCACAGAGCGAAATCATTGCAGAGAAACTACTATCCGTTTTATCACTACGCATCGCAATCCGTTTAAATTCTTTTAATTTGCAAAAGTAATTCTCGATCAGATGCCGCCATTTGTACATCTCTTTATCAAAGTCACGCTGAACTTTCCGATTTGATTTGGGTGGAATAACCACTGTTACGTTCTTATCATTTAACTCTTTAAGTAACCAATCGGCATCAAAAGCTTTATCTCCCAATAAAGCTTGGAAATCTACATTTTCAATCAATGGTTTAACTTCAACTGAGTCATGTTGTTGCCCAGGCATTAAACGAAATTTAATCAAGTTCCCTAAACCATCAACCAACGCTAAGATTTTAGTGGTCATTCCTCCACGAGATTTGCCTATCGCTTGATTATAGGTCCCCCTTTTGCACCTTGACCATGGCGATGAACTCTTACAATCGTGCCATCAATCATGGCATATTCCAAATCAATATCATCATTGACTGCTGCAAAGATTTTTTCAAATACACCTGCTCTTACCCAATCACGATATCGTTTAAAAATAGTATTCCACTTACCAAATTCTGGAGGTAAGTCTCGCCATGGACTGCCTGTGCGAGCAATCCATAGCACTGCTTCAATAAATAAACGGTTATTGGTGCCACTACGTCCACGATCTGTGCTTTTACCCAAACAGTGTTGTGACATTTTTTCCCATTGGGAATCAGTGAGTATGTATCTATCCATCTAAATATTTTAAGCTTTTTAAATAAATAGAATCAATTCTCAACAGACACTAATACTGAACCGTACCGGATTTATCGGAGACAGTTTATCTAAGTTAGGCCACCTGACCTAACGGATTCATCTTAGCATAGTACATCGTTTCATATTCAAATGGTGATACATATCCAATTGCACTATGTAGCCGTTTTTTATTAAACCAATCGACCCAATTCAATGTTGCTAGTTCAACATCAGATAGACCTGTCCAATCAGATTTCAAATATTCAATCACCTCCATTTTATATAAACCATTCACTGTTTCAGCCAAAGCATTATCGTATGAATCACCCGTGGTACCGACAGAAGCTTTTACATTCACTGCTTCTAGACGATTGGTATAGCGAATCGACAAATATTGCACGCCTCGGTCGGAGTGATGGATCACATTCTTTGGCATGCCTCGAGCATGTAATGCTTGCTCTAATGCATCGAGCACCATATCCGTATTCATACGTGTTGACACTTTCCAACCTACGATTGCTCGTGAGAAAGCGTCAATGATAAATGCCGTATAGACCCAGCCTGAATGGGTCTGAATATAGGTGAAGTCAGCCACCCTGAGAAGCACTGCTTCGCAAGGTTCTGGTGTTGTGCTGTAAAATCACGTTTAACCAAATCATCTGCACGTTTTTGATCATCACGGCTACGTGTGGTTTGCTTATTCTTACCACGCCATACACCTTGTATATCAAGCATTTGCATTAATCGAGCAACACGGCAACGTGCAATAGAGTAGCCTTCTTTCTTCAATTGCTCCCAAACTTTACGAATGCCATAACGACCTGAACTATCACGCCATATTCGTTTAATTTCTTCTGCATAATGCTCATCATGCAAAGCTCGTTTAGAACGTTTATCGGGGTTTTTAGTCAAATCTAGATGGCGATAATAAGTGGATGGTGTAATCGGTAATATGGTGCAGACGACTTCTACACCATATTTGATTTTATTGTTGTGAATGAAATCGACCATTATTTGCGTGGGCGGTCGAGCTCCGCCTGGGCGAAAAAAGCGGCTGCTTTACGAAGAATTTCATTTGCTCGTTGCAACTCTTTAATCTCACGTTCCATATTTTTGATACGTTCTTGATCAGACATCTGCTGAACTTTGGTGGGATTTTGGAGATCAAGATGCTTCTGATACCAGACACGTAATGTTTCAGGTGTACAGCCAATTTTAGGCGCAATTGCAGTGATTGCAGCCCAATTTGAGGGATAGTCTTTTTCAGATTCTAGAACTAAGCGAACAGCTCGTTCTCTGATTTCAGGGGGATAATTTGATTTTTTCATCGCAATAGTTTCTCAGAACATTGAGTCTCCGACAAGCCCGGTACGGTTCAGTCTGTGCAAGGTTTGAATTAAAATTTCAATGCAGGCTTGGTACCTGCATTGAATCACACTTATTGTAATGCTGGTGGAAGAATGATAATTCTATCATTTGGGATTGCTAAGTTTTGGGGCTTTGTTCCCTTTAAGGGCATAAACTGAATAACAGTTTTTTGCCCTATACCGGATAGCTTGACATCAATGTTTTTAAATGCGATGAATCCCTTTTCAGCATAGACTGTATGCTCATCCTTATACTTTTTTGGAATAGCTTGATCATAAGGAGGCTTCACTAATACGGATGATACCCCAATATTTAGATTAGAAAACCGCATTCCTACCTCCAAAACTTTACCTGAAACACCACTGAAAAGCAGAGGGATAATAAAAATAAGTGCCAATAATGTCCATTTGGTTTTTTTTGCATTCTCGTGTTGTTGAGGAACAGGAGGAGAATTCTCTTCTTGAGAAGAGTTGATTTTTGACAGACGGTTATCATGGTAACCTGACCATAAAACTGAAAGAAAAAATGTAGTTGCTAATAACTTCAATAGAATAATCGGATCAGAATCAGACTTGTATATGAGATAAATGAATAGGACGCCAAAACCGGCTAAAAAAACATGAATCAGTTCAGGTTTAACAAACTCAATAGGGTCAGGAACGTCTAGCGCCCCTCTGTTCAATTTATACCGTTTATAGTATTTGTGGATAAATTTAAACAATGGTTTCAAAACATAAGTAATGCATACACCCAGTGATAATAAGCACACGATCATGAAACCGTAGATTAAACAAAAGCTTCCAGCAAAAATAATAAACAGTAGGCTGTCACTGATGGTTACTCCTGTTGGGAAGTAATTCAGGTTATGGCAGTACAGCGTGAAGCAAAGTGCACCTAGAAAAGTACCTAACTTAAACAACAGCGATAAGTATTTTGAAAAAGCTTCTGCTTGTTGATTAAGCGCTATAGGGTTTGGAGTGTTCATCACCATTTGTTCCTCACGATAGAGTGTGTGAAAATAGACTATCGTTGATGGATGGAGCATAGTAAATAAGTGGTTATTTGATCTGCGACAATATGAGTCGCGATGTTCAATTGGAGTTACGTAACATGCCTTCAGAATAAACGAATTAAATTTTTAATCCGTATTAAAATTTTCTGAACTCTCGATTAAGCGTTTCTGCCCTTTGTGATCGTTATTCTAAATTGATTTTTTAGCCGTTAGTAAAAAACAAATATTTATCAGTTTATTTGGTGATTTGGTCATTATTTGTGTGAATGTAATTTAAAAATTAAATTGAGTGAGTTGTCTAAAAATGATAAATTAGTGAAAAGTATGTATCGTTATTGTGATTTAGTTTAATGATTTGTAAAAAGGGATTTTTCGTCAGATTACCACTGTATGTGAGTGTTTTAATCATTGCGCCAATGGCTTTTGCAGAGACTTTTGATCCTGCGGTCGATGGACTGATTCAGAACCAACAGCGTCAAGCTGAATTAAATAAAATTATAAATCCTACACAAGACGTCAATTTAGATACCCCTCAAAAAAAACCAGTCAGCCAACTTCGTGAGATTACCGATTCTCAATGTTTTAATATTCACAACATTCACATTAGCGGAGAACAGGCCAAAAAGTTTAGGGTCTATTTGCAGCAAGCTGTTGAAGAGTTGGGTTTTCGTGCTGGCATGTGTATGGGTGAGCAGCGCATTAATTTATTAATGACACGCACCCAAAACATTATTATTGGTAAAGGTTATACCACCACGCGTATTTTGGCTGCCGCTCAAGACTTGAGTAAGGGCAGTTTAAACTTAACCGTGGTGCCGGGATTTGTACATGCGATTAAGCTAGATTTAAACGATCAGCAAAGCACCCACGCAGGTCGGATACAGTATGCAAAAAATATCTTTCCGATTAAAGCAGGAGATATTTTAAATCTAAGAGCGCTAGAGCAAGGCCTTGAGAATTTAAAACGTGTTCCGACCGTTGAAGCCGATATTCAAATTGTTCCGGCAGATGCACCCAATCAAAGTGATGTTATTGTTAAATGGCGACAACGCACAGTTCCTGTACGGCTCACCTTGAGTGCCGATGATGCGGGCAGTCGACAAACAGGAAAATATCAGGGCAATGTCACCATTTCTTTAGATAACCCACTGTTTAGAAGTGATCTTTTCTATATCACACTCGGACGTAACTTAGCCGATCAAAGTGAAATTACTGACCAAAATGATCACCGTGTCAAAGGTCGAACCACAAACTATGCCCTTCATTATTCAGTTCCCTATAAAAATTGGCTCATCAGTAGCAACGCCAGCCAATATCAGTATCATCAAGCCGTTGCTGGAACCAACAATGTCTATGACTATAGTGGCGAAACTAAGTCTCAAGATATTGGATTAACTCGCTTATTGTATCGTGATGCGAAGCGTAAAACCTCAGTAACGGTCAAAGGTTGGCATACCCAGTCGAATAACTATATTGATGATGCTGAATTGACAGTACAACGACGAGAGGTGGCGGGTTGGCAATTGAACCTTGATCATCGTGAATATATTAAAAATGCAACGCTGGATTTAGGCTTGGGCTATAAACGAGGCACAGGTGCTTTAGATGCTCAGCCTGTACCTGAAGAATCCGTAGGTGAAGGCACATCGCGTATGAAGATCTGGACTGTCGATGCCAATCTTCAAGTCCCATTCCAACTTGGTACACAAAGTTTAAATTATTCTAGTGCGTTGCATGGTCAATACAATGATACCCCCTTGAGTGCACAAGATCGATTGGCGATTGGTGGGCGTTATACCGTACGTGGCTTTGATGGGGATTTAACCTTGTCTGCTGAGCGTGGATGGTATTGGCGTAATGATCTCGCATTGGCCATTAACCCCTCACATCAATTCTATATGGCGTTAGATGCCGGGCATGTGGGTGGCCCATCGGCACAGTGGCTCTTAGGGCAAACGCTGGTTGGTGCTGCGATGGGGTTTCGTGGGCAAATAAAAGTAGGGGGTAATCTCTACTATGATGTTTTTGCAGGAAAACCGTTGAAAAAACCAGACTATTTTCAGAACTATGATATGAACTTCGGATTTAGTACGAGTTATTCATTTTAGGCTGAAACATTAAAAGTGAGGAAGTAGACGATCGCTTTCACGACTTTAGCTCAATGATTGGCAAAAAATTCTCCAGTTTTAAACAAATTTTAATTTTAAATCGCAATTCAAGCCATGGATGTGGGTTGTGAATTTTTTTAGGTACGTGTGATGAACAAGAACTTTTATAAAACCATTTTTAGTCAATCTCGTGGTGAGATGATTGCTGTTGCTGAAAATGCTTCTGTTGCAGGGCAACGCAGCAATGGTACTGTCGGGACGAACAAAATTGACGCTGTCGAGCAGACGACGACTGGTTTAGCTTTAAAGGTTCTTTCGTTCTCGATGCTGTTCATGACTGGTGCAGTGGCTTTTAGTGGTTCAACGTATGTCCATGCGGGGATTGTTGCCGATGCAAATGTCGCAGGGAATCAGCGTCCGATCATTGTAAATGCAGCCAATGGCACCACACAGGTCAATATTCAAACCCCAACTCAAGCTGGGGTTTCAATGAACCAATATCAACAGTTTGATGTGAATCAGAAGGGAGTGATCTTAAATAACAGCCGTCAAAATACCCAAACCCAATTGGCCGGCTATATTCAAGGCAACCCTTGGCTTGCAGGTGGTGAAGCCAAAGTCATCGTCAATCAGGTGAATAGCAGTCATCCAAGCCATTTGAATGGTTATGTTGAGGTGGGTGGTCGTCGTGCCGATGTGATCATTGCCAATCAAGCTGGGATCAGTGTGGATGGTGGTGGCTTTATCAATGCCAGTCGCGTCACACTTAGTACAGGTAATCCATTGCTCAATAATGGACAAGTGACGGGTTTCCAAATTCGTGATGGTGTGATTAACATTACAGGAAAAGGCTTAGATACCAGTCAAGCCGACTATACCCAGTTACTTAGCCGCGCAGCCCAAATCAATGCAGGTGTATGGGCCAAAGACCTACAAGTTGTCACGGGACAAAATGATATTGATGCGAATCAAAAGATAACCGCACAACCAAGTACAAACAGCACCAATACCCCACAATTTGCCATTGATACAGGCAGCTTAGGTGGGATGTATGCCGGTAAAATCAGCCTGATCAGTACAGAAAAAGGCATTGGAATCAATAATGCGGGTCAAGTCTTTGCTTCAGCAGGGAACATCCACATTAGCGCCGATGGTCAACTCAACAATACCGGTGCTATCGTTGCACAGGACAAAACCCAACCGAACCAAGCAACACTCAACATTCAAGCACAAAACGTCAATAACAGTGGGAGTATTTCCAGTCTTGGTCAGCAAAACATACAAAGTCGCAGCTTAACCAATACCGGTTTAATTGCGACATCAGCAGAACTCAACATTCGAAACCAAGATAGCTTACAAAACCAAGGGGATATCAATGCTGGGCGTTTGGATATTGAAACCCAGCAATTGAATAACCAATCTGGCAATATTGTACAAACAGGTTTACAAGACTTAAGCATTCAAGCAAAAACATTAACCAATACCAATAAAGGCTTGATCGGTTATACCGAACTGGACAGTACAAGCGGTTCAGGCGGTACAAGTACTGGCACAGGGCAAACAGGAACCAGCGCCAATACCTCGGCGCCAAGCACAGCAACTGGTGGCGGAAGTACCAGTGAGGCCACAACAGCGATTGCCAATAACTTGGCACAAGGCAATATTAAAGCCGACAGTATTCAAAATGATGCAGGAAAAATCACCGCCAATGGTGGGGTGGATTTAGATGTCACCCAAAGCTTAGATAATGCGGGAACATTAAATTTAAATCGACTTTCAACACAAGGGGATTGGCTGAATAATCAAGGGCTGATCCGTAGTCAAGATATACAAAGCCATAGTCAAAACCTGAATAATCAGAAGGGTCAGATTTACAGTAACACTGCAATGATTCGAGCGAATCAGCTGGATAACCGTAGTGGTTTAATTCAAGCACAGCAGTTAGAGATGCAGATTGCACAGCAGCTTGATAACCGTACAGGACAACTCAGTGCACAGGACGCACTCACGATTCACGATGCTCAGCAAAATACCCTGAAGATTGATAACACCGAATCTGGCAAGATTTTATCAGCAGGTGATCTTCAACTACAATCTAAAGCCTTATTGCATACAGATGGGTCATCCTTGATGGCTAATCGCAATCTCAGCTTAAAGCAACAAGATGGATTAATGGTTGATGGTGCAATACAGGCAGGACAAAATTTAAATATTGTGAATGCCAACACGGTGCTGAACAACAATCATCTTGAAGCAGGTAATCAACTGAGTATTACGGCACAACAAATCAAAAATAATGCCAATGCAGTGATACAAGCGAATCAAGGCGTTGATCTCTCCACCCAGCATCATATTGAAAATACCGGACTAATCAACAGTAATGGATTGACCCGATTGGTTGCGGGACAGCAAATCATTAACCAAGGTACAGGGCAAATTTATGGTAATCATATTGCTTTGCAGGCCCAAGAATTACATAACATTGAACAACAAGATACCGCTGGCACAACATCAGCAAGTATTGCGGCCCGTAATCGATTAGACATAGGCGTTTCGAACCTTGAAAACAAAGAACAATCGTTAATTTCAAGTGAAGGACAATTGGCGATAGGTGGACAGCTTAACGCAAACAACCTTGCAGAAGGTTCAGCGCAATTGGTTGATAATGCGAGTGCGCGCATTCAATCAGCCGGTGATATGTCGATCAGTACCGATACACTCACCAATCGCAATTTACATTTTAGTGCAAGTTTAAAAGAAGTAGAAAATAGCAGAAAAAAAATCACCGCTTACCAAGGTAATGGGAGTAATGACATATTAGATAGCTCACATGTCACGGGTTGGGGCGGGCAAGAGACTGTTTATCTCGATGGGCATCAATACGAAGATTATACGCGATACAAATATACCCAATATGAAAAACAAACTTCAGTCGATTCAAGTGCACCAGCGTACATTATATCGGGTGGAAACCTCACATTAGATGGTAAAAATTTAGTTAATGATAAGAGTCAGATCCTTGCTGCACAAGGCATTACGATTGAACAAAACGATATCGAAAATGTAGATGCAACAGGCGAGCATCGTTTAATTCAAAACGGGACATCAAGATATCATTATGTGGGGTGGAATAAGCTACACAGCCATCATAAAAGTAAATGGAATAGTGCTAAGCCCTATAACCCTGCTGATGTCGTGATCCCGATTGATTTAGGCGTGGTTAAAAAAGATGAACATTACACAGGTGCAATAAATTCAGCCCAAATTCAGCATGTTCAAACACAAAATGTCGATGATAAAACCCAGACAGAAATTCGCACCACGACCCCTGACTTAAGCTTGCCGACACAATCTTTATTTAGTGTGAATAAAGACAATAATAATGCCCCATTGATTGAAACCAATAGTGCATTTACCCAATATAAAAAGTGGTTGGGCAGTGATTATATGCTAGGGCAGTTGAACGCTGATCCCGCCAATATGCATAAACGCCTTGGCGATGGCTACTACGAACAACGATTGATTAGCGACCAAATCGCACAATTGACCGGTAAGGTTTACTTAGAGGGTTACAGTAACCAAGAAGCACAATATAAAGCATTAATGGATGCTGGGGTCAGTGCTGCCAAGACGATGAAGCTGACACCGGGGATTGAATTATCTGAGGCACAAATTGCACGTTTAACCAGTGATATCGTGTGGCTGGTCACACAGAATGTTACCTTGGCCGATGGTCAAAAAGTATCTGTTTTAGTGCCGAAAGTCTATGCTCTTGTTCAAACGGGAGATTTGAATGGACAAGGGACATTAATTGCTGCCAACACGGTAAATATGCAGCTAAATGGTAACTTAAATAATACTGCGACGATTGCTGGACGACAGCTTGTGAACTTAACGAGCAACAACATCAATAACGTTGGAGGGCTCATACAAGGTCAGGACGTCTATGTTCAAGCCAAACATGATATTCAGAATATCGGTGGAACCATAGCTGCAGAGAAAACGCTGGTCTTAGATGCTGGAAATAATATTAATATCGCCAGCACAACCATGAAGACTGAAAATAAACAAGGCAGTAGTGAATTTACCGCTGAGAATTTAAGTCGAAAAGCTGGATTGTATGTGACAGGGCAAGAGGGGAAATTAATTGCCCAAGCCAAGCATGATATTACACTGCAAGCTTCTGATGTGAGCAGCCAAGGAAGTGTTGCTATTCAGGCGGGTGACCGCCTTAAACTCTCTACGGTGAATGTCAGTCGTAAAGATTTAAGCTCGGCAGGTCGCGATGATTATGTCATGCATGCTTCTAGCAAAGATGTAGGGACACAGATCCAAGCTCAGGGTGACATTCAGCTCAAAAGTGGTGCCAACACTGAAATCACAGCAGGGACACTAAATAGCAGCAAAGGCAATGTGGTGGTAGATGCTGGAAAAAATATAGAGATCAGCAATGGTCATCAAACAAATGAATCTGCAATGCAAACACAGGAGCAAGGTGCATTTGGATCAACAACCAAAATTAAGAATCAGTTCTCATCAAATCAGTCGCTAGCTAATAATATACAAGCTAAAGGCAATATTGTTATTCATAGCCAAAGTGGGGATATTCAGGCCACTCATTTACAAGCTGCAGCGGATAATAATATCCAGATACAGGCTGAAAAAGGCAATATCGCACTACTATCTGCACTTGATGATAAAAGAGAAAGTTTAGAATCATCTAAGAAAGGCATTGCGACCTATAGCAATCGCCAGTCAGGTTATATTAATCAAAAAGTAGCACAAACTAGTTTGAAAGCAGGGAATAGTGTCGACATTAATGCCGCTAAAAACATAGAACTACAGGCCAACGATGTACAGGCAGGCAATAGCATCTATGTGGGAAATACCCTGATGCAACGTCAGGCGGATGGCAGCCTAAAAGCCGCAGATGGCTCACTTATGCCTGAGAACGTTACCTTGTCTACACTTGCCACCAAAGATGAACAGTGGGATGAACAACAAAAAGGTTATCGTGGTATTGCAAAAGAACTTGTTAAAGGCATCACCATTGGTGCTGTGGGTTTAGGCTTTAAAGATCCAGTTAAAGTGGGAGAAAGTAAGGCTGAACGCACAGAGCAAACTCAACAACAAGGTACTTCACTTCAAGCTAATAACATTGCGGTGGGTTCAACTGGGCAAACCACACTCACCAGTAGTGACCTGAATGCTAAAAATATCAGCTTATCGGGTCAAAAAGTTACATTGAATGCAGCAGAAGAACAAAGCAAACATAGCAGCAGTCAAGGCGAAGAAACTATACAGGGCCTAGGTGTTAAGCTCAACAAAGACAGCTTACGCCTAGGTGGCTTCAAAAGTGAAGACACAACACAGAGTACCACCACGACTACCACCACGCATAAATCAGGACAGATCAACACAGAGAACCTAAACATACAGGGTGCAGAAGGAATAGACATCCTTGGTCAAAATGTCAAAGCCACAGGTGATACCGTACTAGATCATGGACGGGGTGAACTTAATATTGGTGGCTATGAAAATAAAACCGTCACTGAAGAAAAAACCCACACCAAAACAGTGACGAGTGAAGTTGGAGTACGGAACGCCTATCTTGATGCAGCATTGGCAATCATTGCACTTAAAGATGCGACCAAAGCCTTAAACAATGCTAAAAAAGACTATAGTCAAGCCCAAAAAGACTATGCCGCAGGAAAAATTACCAAAGATGCATTAGATGATAGTAAAGCCAATTTAGCGATGGCAACAATTAATTTAGCAACAGCTGAAATTGCCGTTGGTGCGGCGGCGGCAAGTGCAGCGGCAAGTACTGCGACCTATGGTTTCACGATTGGTGCCAATGGAGAGCGAATAGAGACCACAAGCACCTCCACGACGGCACAAGGCCAGTGGCAAGGAAGTACGTTTGACTTAAACAATCTGACCTTAAAATCAGAAGGACAAAATGCCAATATCCAAGGGAGCCGCTTAACCGCAACAGGCACCACCAGCTTTGATGGTACCAAAGACCTGAATATCACCGCAGGAACTGAGCACAATAGCCAAAGTAGTAACAGTAAAACCAATAGCCAGAGCGTGAGCTATACCTATGGTGGCGGTGGCAGTGCATCGATTGGTAAACAGACGAGTAAATCAGAAAGTAATAGCCTAACTCACGTTAACAGCGAAGTGACTTTGAATAAAACCGAAGGAAGCTTAAACAGCCTTAACATCAAAGGCGGCGAAGTGACCATACAAGATCGGGGTAATCTACAAGTCAATAATATCCATGTTGAAAGTCTACAAGATACTTCGAGTAGCAGTAACAGTAGCCGAGGCGGAAGCTTAGGGGGCGGATATGGTAGTGGTAGTGCAAATGTCACAGCTAGTTACAACCAAAGCAAAGGCAGCAGTGACAGCGCATGGGTTAATAATACTAGTAAACTATTGATAGGCGATGGAAACCACGATGCCAATTTAGATGCAATGGGCGTTAAAAATGTCACTAATATCGGCGGTGTGATTGCCAATGCGACCAAGAATGCAGATGAAACCCTTACCGACCACAAAAACTTAAACTATACAGGTAATTTAGAACTTAAAGATTTACAAGACCATAATTACAACAAGAGTAGTGGCTTTAACGTATCGACTAATATCGGGGTTCCACAAAAAGGATCAAAAGCAGCATCGACTGCACCAAAAGGCTCGACCACAATTGGATTAAACAGTACTGGGCAAGAAACAGAGCAACTGACCAAAGCCACGATGGGGCAAGGTACGGTTACAAACGCTGCAACAGGCACCAACCGCAACATTAATAATACTCAAGAAATCACCAGAGACCAGACCACAGGTATGCTCAATGGCAGTGTAACGGTAGATCATCGTTTATTGACGGAGCGTGGACGAGCAGAGATTGTAAAAGAGCAGAAGGATATTCCCGAAAATTTCCGTCAAAGTGCAGAGAATT
>NZ_VTDU01000036.1:0-11644 GCF_035615615.1 Acinetobacter sp. MD2(2019)
CTGAATCAAAGTAGTTCTGTACAGTAATACTGTTGTCGCCAACTAAGGTGCAGATAACTAAGTTATTGCCAACGCGTCTGAAGCTAAAGTCACTTTGAAGGAAACTATCTGTGAATTGAATGACATCTTGACGATTTGTCGTATGATCATTATTGCTAATCGTGTCATGACCAAAGTTCGCAGCAAATATATAAGTATCGTTGCCAGCCCCACCGTTTAGTGTGTCATTACCTTCACCACCAATTAATTTATCATCTCCAGCATCAGCTATTAAGGAATCATCACCAACACCACCTTGTAGAATGTCATTACCAACATTACCATAAATTAAATCATTACCACCTAATCCACTAATATTTGAGTCTAATGCGTAAGCACGTAATATATCATCGTCATTTGTAGGCAATAAAACTAAGGATTTAATATCTTCAATAGTTAGAAAAATCCCATCACCAAACTCAATTTTATCAATTCGATACTCACCCATACCGTCTTTAATAAAGTAGTTCTGAATTGTTAATTTATCGGTTGTATTTTTAGATAATATTAAAAGATCATTATTAGAACGCTTAAAGTTAAAAGAACTAGACTGCCATCCATCTACAAATTTTACAATATTAATATCATTAAGTGATGGATTGAAGTCAATTAAAATATCTGAACCAAAGTTCTGCCCCAATATAAATTTATCTGAACCCAATCCCCCTTGTAATGAATCATTACCTATCCCGCCTATAATAATATCATCACCATCACCACCATATAGGGTATCATTACCATCACCTCCAATTAGAGTATCTTCCCCAATGCCACCATCTATATTATCATTTCCAGAACCTCCATCTAAATAGTCATCTCCAGCACGACCATCTATTTTATCATCCCCCGCTACACTAGAAATAACATCATTTGTATCATACCCTATTAATATATCACTTAAATCTGATGGGTTAATTAATAAAGACTTAACTTGTTCAACATTCAATTCACTTTGATCTGAGAATCTAATTACATCAACTTGACTTCCACCCAAACCATCCCCAATAAAATAATTTTTTACTGTAACTCTATCTGTAGAGTTTTTTAATTTTAAAATTAAATCCTCACCATTTCTAACAAAGTTAACATCAGAATTTAATATATCGCCTTTAAAATAAATAACATCAATCCTGTTTAAACTTACATCATTATTTTTTATAACATCTTGCCCAAAACCTCGAGAGAACTCATAAATATCTGAACCAGATCCTCCATCTAGCTCATCATTACCTATACCACCAATTAAGATATCATCACCATTTCCGCCAAATAAAATATCTCTTCCATCAAATAATAGATTAGTACCTATTAATGTATCATTAGAGTCACTACCATCTTGCTGACCTAAAATATCTTGTACCTTTTTTCCAATTAATTGAGACCAAGAATCATATAAATTTTGTTCTTTGGCGTAGTCAACATACTGATTAAACAACTGAAAACCTTCTGACCAACCTTGTATTTCTGGCGTGTAAGCTAGAAATTCAGCCAAATCGACAAATGCCTTCTGGGGATTATCTAAAAAAACTGAATCAAATTTAATTTTTACATCTTTAAAATTAAAGATACCATTTTCACCGCCTAGCAAATCTAGAGTTATTTCATCAAAATATGGTTTTAAGCGTGTTTGATAAACTAATCCTAAATAGATGCTCTCTTTCAGCTGTTCATAAGTATCATTAATAGTTTTTATAATTGACTTTGCATTATCTTCACTTGAGTAGAATAATTTCTCAGTTTTAGTCCCAGTAAATGCATCTAAGATTGGGCTAAGTTTTTTTGAAGTTTCAAATTGTTGTTTTACGATCGCCGATATACTTAAAAATCCTAGTTGTGCTTGACCTCCTGGGGTAACTGCTGTGCCGGAATTAGAAGTTTGATTAGAAACAACACCCCAATCAGAGACCGAGTTTAAATACTCAAATTCAGGATCTGTCTTTGCCCATTCTAAAATTAATGTATCGAGTAACTGTAATTGTGCTTCTTTCGTACCAGCTGATGTATAAGTTTCAACAGTTTGTGCTAATTTTTCAGATAGGCTTGCTGCCTCTCTTAAATCTCTAACTCGGCCCGAACCATTTAAACTAACTACTTGTTGTTGTTCGTTTGTCAATTCAAGTTTTGATGTATAGGAACTGTAAAATGAATCAAAACTAAAATTCACATCTCCCATTTTTTTACTTGTACCATCCATTGACTCATAAACACCTGATTGTGCTAATACATTTCCTCCGCCCAAAGAAGTATTTGTATTTTTATAATCCAAGCTTATAGATTTAATTCCTACGCTTTCTAATGAGAACAGCTCCTCTGTTTGACTTACTCCGTCCTGATTTAAATCTCTCCAAATACTCAGTTGAGTAAAGATCTCATCGTTATTATCAATCTTTTTATCATTATTATTATCAAAGAATGCTAATGCTTCATATCCATTTGAAGCCAGTCCATTTCCACCTAAAGTAGTGCTATCTCCAAATAATTCCCCACCATTGTTAATTAGACCATCATTATTTCGATCTAAGACAAGCAATCCATCATCCGCATTGACCCAACTTGTTGATGTCTTAATACCATCATTATCATGATCAAAAAGTGCACCATCAAACTTATTAGCAAGCGTAACTTCGATTCCATCGCCATCTAGATCGAAAACAAGTGGATCATAAACACGATATGAACCATCTCTATTTAAATCTTTCCATGGGTTCATGCTATCTGGAAATAAATCAAAGAAAAATCTTGACCAGTTTTCTAGTACTTCCTCACCAAACCCCATAAATAAATCTTTATTAGTTTGATAGCTATTTCTATTAATCTCATCGACAAGATCAAAAGCTTCTGACAATTTATCAGCAATTTCAGGCCCTTTCTCTGCAATATTTGCAGAGGCACCCATTATAAGAGCAATAGCATCAAAAGCTTTATTTAATTTAGTTGAAGATGTTGCAGCCGAAGCAAGCGTTGCTGATGCAGATACAGCAGACATAGCATTCGATATTGCTGCTGAATAATTTCCATTATCATAATTAATCTTTGCATTCACGAGAGCAACGCCGACAACTAAGGAATCTAGTTGCGTTTTAACGCCCGTAAGTGCTGGTGAAAGATTTGGATATTTATCGCCGTAAGTATCAATTGCAACTTGGATACTAGCTGAACTAACCGATATTATAGCAAGTTGCTGGTCTAAATTTTCCTGACCAGGCTGAGCACTCTCTAACATCCCTTTAGCATCATTCATGAAACTATAAGCATCATTTAAATTATTTATAGTATCTATTTTCATGTATTCACCCTTTTAAAAAATCTATTAAAAATTTATGTTATAACAATAAAAAATGTTGCAGAAAATAATATCCCCAAAAGTAAAAAAACAAAAGGTGGCATATACTTATCAAACCATGGTGGAATATTACCTTCTTTCACTTTCTTCTTTTTTAACCAAGATAACAACACCAGAGAAAATGATAAAAAATATACAACCTTCTTATTCACATCAAATAAACTATTAAAATAATCAACTCCATCATGTCTTTCTGAAATTAAAAAAAACATAAAAATAGTGTAAAAAATAAAACCAAAAAAAAATGATAAACACCCAGGAAGTTCACTTCTCATAACAAATACTCAATAAAATAAATAAAAATCATATTTAATCTCATTCTAAAAATAGAGGTATTTTAAAATATTCACCCCCTATGAAAATTAACTAATACACTTTTTCAAAATTATTTAAAAAAATCATACAATTTAATTTTGTTAAAAATCACCGCTCCCTTAAAGCTTCTTTTGCTTTGTTAAATGGCTTTAATAAATAATCTAAAATCGTCTTTTCACCGGTTCGAATATCCACAGTAGTAATCATTCCCGGGCTTATCGAGAACTTATGCCCTGCTTTGTTCACCAACTGATCACTCTCAGTACGAATATAAACACGATAATAGAACTGATCTTGTTTGACCTCGTCTTGAATAGTATCTGGAGAAATAACCGTTACTTTTCCATCCAGACCGCCGTAAATTGAATAATCATAGGCCGTCAGTTTCACTAAAGCGGGTTGGTTTGGGTGTATAAAGGCAATATCTCGTGGTGAAACTCTTGCCTCGACTAAAAGTTTTTCATCGACTGGGACGATCGTCATTAGTTTGCCATTTTGTGGAATAACGCCACCCAATGTGACTGTATCTATTTCTTTCACGATACCGCGTACAGGTGCTTTGATGATGGTACGCTGTACACTGTCACTGCGTCCCTTGACTACAGCTTGCTGACTTTCAATCTCGATATTGGTTTTTGAGAGTTCTTCACGCGCATTGACTTCATACTGGTGACGTATATCACCAATCTGATTTTCTAAATCCGCAGCTTGACGCTTCAAACGCAGTACTTCGACTTCACTGGCTGCCCCTTTGGCTACCAGTGGTTCGGTCATTGCCAGTTCCCTTTCAACGAGCGATAAAGCATGCTGTAAACCTGCAATCGATTCCTGTAAGTTTCGACGTCTCGCATTGTAAAGCGATGTCTCAGTTCGCACTAACTGCGGTTCTTTCTTCACACTTGCAGGAAAACTTAAAGTGCTATGGTTCACTTCGGCCAGTAATCGAGCTGCTCGTGCTTGTGCTGCAACCAGTACAGATTCTGACTCACCAACATGGGAGGCATAACGTGTCGGATCCAGTTGAGCAAGAATTTGCCCCTGCTGAACAATTTGTCCCTCTTTTACATCTAAGCGGGTTAATATTCCGCCATCTAAAGATTGAATCACTTGCTCTTTTGAAGAAGGAATCACTTTACCTGTGCCTACAGAAACCTCTTCAAGCTTAAATAGCCAAGCCCATATCAAAAAAATCAGCAAACCAATGGCAATGATCCAAATCACCAAACTCGTTTTAGGTAAAGGTGGTTCTGAAAGTTGGATTGAGCTTGAACGTGGCTTTAATTGTTCTTGATCATTCATACCTGCTCTCCTGAAATAGAAGCATGTTGAATATGTGGACGTGGTTGCTGGACTAATGGTTGGTGCGGTATATCCCTCACAATTTTTCCGTCATCTAACACAATAATCCGATCCACTAACTCCAAAACAGCTTGGCGGTGAGTGGCGATAATTAATGTTCGCGTTCCTAACCAACCTTTCAGTTGTTCAATTAAGGCTTTCTCTGCAGCATCATCTATTGCGGCTGTTGGCTCATCGAGAAGTAGAATATTCGGTTTACGAATGAGTAATCTTGATAACAACAATGCCTGTTTTTGTCCTCCAGAAAAACCAACCCCACCTTCTAAGATCAAGTGATCGAGCCCCTCTTTTTTCTCTTGTACAATTTTCAGGGCACCCGTCATGCTAAGAACGTTCAGGATATCGTCATCTGTTGCCATCGGTGCACCGATAGTTAAATTCTCTCGAATTGTTCCGTAAAACAGTGCTGCATTTTGGTTTAACAATCCCACATCACGACGGATGTCTGCAGGGTCGATTAAACTAAGATCTAAATGATCAAGAAATATTTTCCCTTGTTGAGGTGTTTGCATGCCTGAAAGAAGTTGTAATAGCGTTGATTTTCCAGCGCCATTTCGACCTAATAGTGCAATCTTTTCGCCTTGTTTGATCTGTAGCTGAGGAATAGTGATACTTGTCCTTGTATCCTCTTGCTGATATTTGAACTGTATATTTTCCAGTTGAAAATCACCTGAAAGTACTGGACGATGAATAAGTTGTTGATGTTCAGCCTGATCTACTGGCTTTTTCATTAATTCATCTAATCCCTGCTTTGCAGCTTTCGCATGCTGTAAGCGCCCCAATACACCTGTTAACTGAGTGATTGGTGCCAACATCCGAGATGATAAAATTGAACAAGCAACCAATGCCCCTGTCGTCATATCTCCCTTCATCACCGCAAAACAACCAACAAGCACAACGATGGCATAGGTCAGGCCTTGGATCTTTTGCGTCCAAGCCGTCATGACCCCTACAATCTTTCTCTGTTGCATACTGATATCGGCTGAGACTTCATTCATGTGATTCCATTGGTTTTGGAACCGCGATTCACCCCTGAGCAGTTTGATGTCCTCAATACCCTGTACTGCTTCAACCAAAATGGCATTTCGAATAGAAGACTCTCTCATTCCTTGTTGTGCCAATCTTGCCAAAGGCTTTTGTGCCAATAGGCCAGGAATGATCATTAACGGAACAACTAGCAACATTACCCAAAATAAATTGCCGCCAATAAACCAGAAAATCGCAAGAAAAAGAAAGAAAAAAGGTAAATCAGCAATCGCAGTCACTGTCGTCGAGGTCACTAATTCTCTAACACCCTCCAGTTCACGAATTTGCGAAATAAACGTGCCCGTAGATTTTGGCCGTTGATCGTTTCTGATTCTTAAAGCATGGCCAAATACGCGATCAGAGATCTTTAAATCTGCTCGTTTACCTATAACATCTGATAAGTAAATTCGTGAGATGCGTAGAATAAACTCGAAGATAGCTGCAATTAAAACACCACCAGCTAGAACCCAAAGCGTTGGAACCGATTGGGATGGCACCACACGGTCATAAACCTGCATGGAAAAAATAATTGTGGCCAAAGCCAAAATGTTTGCAACCAAGGACGCCAACATAATATCGATATAGCGCTTCCAGTCTTTTAAAGCGATCGTCCAAAACCAGTTTTTCTGAAAAGGCTTGATATACTCATCAACCCGCATATCTTCAACCGCTTGCTCTGGTCGCAAAATATAGATTGCCCGAATAGACGGCAATAATAACTCTCTAGAAATTTGCTGCGAAAGCCCTAGCTCTCCACTGAACTGAACACTTAAATGACCCTTTGCATCCATTTGATGGATAACACCAGCTTGCCCATCATTCAACTCAATCAATAGGGGTAAGTGCCAAGGATTAAATAGCCCTTGTTCAACTAGACTTCGTTTTAAGCTTAAACCGACTTGCCGGGCAATAAGTTGCAATATTTCTTCGATATTTTGATTTTGTGCCCATTCGAGTTGTATTTTAATTCGCTCTTCTGAAGGCGCAATACGGTAATGCTTGGCTATAGAAAGTATCGATTGCAGCCAGGGTTGATAGTCAATTTTGTTGCTCATGGTTGAATCGTAACCCCGTGTATATTGAGATGATCCAAGCTATAAACTTCTCGGCTTTTCCCTGTCGCAGCAATAAACTGAACCAAACTGCTATATATATCGTAACGAGTGCTTTCAATATCAGACGCGACAGCGTGGATCGCCTGTTCAGCATTCAATAAATCTAATGCTGTGCGTGTCCCTAATTTATATTGTTCTTGATAGAGTTCTTTGGTTTTAATCGTAGTCATCTGTCTTGCTTGTAATATTTTCATTTGATTTTGTTTACTTTCGACTTGCTCTCGGTTTAAACGAACTTGATCTAATACGTCCAAGTACACACTATTTAGCTTTGCTTTAGCAGCCTGTTCTGCATAACTTGCTGATCGAGCCTGTGCTGCTATCGCACCGCCCTGAAAGAAATTACTGTTCGCTTCCAACATGATTGAGCTATAGAGTCCGTTATCTTCATTGTTATTCGGGTTGCGCCCATTAACGGCCTGGTTGAGAGAACCTTTGACATTGAGCGTTGGATAGCGGCTTAATTTTGTTTGTATTTTCTGAGCCTGTGCAGTTTGAATTTCTGCAGAGGCATGCATCATTTTGGGAATTTTTTTAAAATTAGGCTCATCATAGAGTGAGGACCTTGCAATCAGAAAATTGGGAATGTCCCACTGTTTTTCTCCAAGATTGAGCCCTATTAGACTGCGTAACTGAAGCTGATATTGGTTTAATAATGATTGTTGAGTTAATAAATTTGTTTGAGCCGCTTGTAAATAGGACTTTGCCTGTACAGGATCTGCTTGACTACTAACCCCCGCTTGGGCACGTAATTGCGTAATCTCAACAATTTTTTGTATCCCAGCTATTTGACGTTCAGCGATCTGAACCATTTCTTGACTGCGTTTGATATTAATAATTGCTGACGAAGTCCTGAGTGCGACGTCATCTATAGAAATCAAAAGTTGAGCTTGTTCAGCCCATAAGCGTGTTTGCTGGATATCGACACTGGTTTTCACTTTTCCAAAGTCATATAGCATCTGTGTCACATTGAGGCTGATTAACTGTCGGCCTCGCTCTCCAGTAGTCATATCCCCCGTACTAATTCCACCTGAGAGTTGCGGGAAATATGCTGCTTGGGCAACATGAATGTTTTCATTTTGAGCGGCTAAACTTGATACCTGTTGTTGGATATCAGGATGTGTTGTTACAGCTTGTTGAACAGCATTGATTAGGCTGATTTGTTTGGCACTAAATGCAGTACTTTTAGCAAAAGTCTGCTCTTGAGTCAGTGGACTAAATTGATAATTGCTAATTTTTGATATTTGAATTCTATTTTCTTGTCCTGTTACAGCATTTGAAAAAACCCAATCGGCCTTTTTTCTTCCTTCATCAACTTCAGCTTTGGCATAAGAAGTCATGGAAATAAATAACTGCAACAGAAATATTCGAAAAAAATAGAAACACTTCTCAAAACTATTTAAAAATTCATTAAAACACATAAAGATAAAAGTTTATTTTTCTATGTGACTATTTTTTACATGATTTTACCAAATTATACAAACTTTTTTACCACCTAGTTCAAACCACCCAAAGTGGATATTTATTGTACAATATTTTATAAAAAGGAAAGGATACTGTTGAATTGAGAACGGCTTTGTTGCGCAAAGATAAAAGATCAAGTTTTTCTTAGGTTTGCCAAACTTAAGTTACAGCTTGGGTGCAAGGTCTGCCTAATTCTGTAAATTTATTTAATACTGCTACACGTGCATGAATTTCATTGACCTGACTTGCAAACTTTCTTGCATGCAATTTATCGCCTAATAATTTGATGCAGTGCATCTTGGTCTCAACCAAACTTCTCCGATCATACCCTGACCATTTTTTCCATATTGTTCTGCATAAATGCTTTATTGTCTTGAGTAAAGTATTGCGTTCAATGAAAGTTGGTCGCTTATTCTTCCATGGTTTGGCATTTTTCCGTGGTGGAATAATCGCATATGCATTTCGATAAACAATTATTTGACGATATCGTTTGGTGTCATACGCACCATCGATATACACTGAATCTATTCGCTCACCTGATGGGATTTGATCCAACACATCACCAAGTACTTGTGAATCGCCCACGTTATTTGTCGTCAGCTGAACTGCCCGAATTTGCAAAGTCTTAGCATCAATGCCTATATATAATTTACGCCATTGTCAACGATATTCAGACTGATGTTTCTTGCGTTTCCATTCGCCTTCACCTAAAAACTTTAGCCCAGTGGAATCGACTAATAAATGTAGCCCATCATTACTTGTCTGATAGCTGATTGCGATATCAATAGATCTCTTTCATAAATCAAAAAACGATCAACCTTCTGATCATTTTTCACTCTCTTTGGGTCGCTAAATTTAGCGATAATCTTTGTATGAAATACATCCATGCTAAAACACTGTCTGAAAGCCAATTTAAGCGTCTAGTCGGCGTAAAAATCTTAACTTTCTCAGAAATGCTTGATATCTTAAAAGAAACTCAAACTATCTCTGGGCGAGGTCGCCCATCTCACCTGCCCCTTGAAGATCAATTGCTCATGGCATTAAGTTATTGGCGTGAATATAGAACACTTTTCCACACAGCAATAAGCTACGGTGTTCATGAATCTAGCGCGTCTAGAATCTTCACTAAAATTGAAAATATTCTTATAAAATAAAAGAAGTTTCATTTACCTAAGAAATTACCACAAGGACAAGGAATTGATTGGGAGGTGATCGTTGTTGATGCCACTGAAATGACGATAGAGCGTCCCAAAAAACAAAAGAAATTCTATAGTGGAAAGAAAAAGCGTCATACGATTAAAGCACAGCTAATGGTTCACTATGTAACAAAGCAAATTTTGTCATTGGCTATTTCAGAAGGTAGAAACCATGATTTTCAATTATTTAAACAACATCGTAAAAAGCAGAATTATCAAGCTTTACTGCTTGTAGATAAAGGTTATCAGGGGTTAGAGAAATTAGGCATAAAATGTCTCATGCCATTTAAGGCAAGTAAAAAGCATGCACTTTGCCGATTACAAAAAAAAATTAATCGTGAAATTGGTAAGCGACGTATTTGTATTGAGCACATCAATCGGAAATTAAAGGTATTTAAAATACTTTCTGAACGCTATCAAAATAGACGTAACCGCATGGGATTACGTCTAAATTTAATTGCTGCAATTTACAACATGGAATTGCTTAAAAAATGATTTATGCAAGAGGTCTATTATTTAAAAAATAAGGGAGCCAAGCTCCCATCATCATCGACTAGCCAACTTACTCTCAATCCAGTTATGGATTTCCAGTGCTGACCAGCCAATTCGGTTTTGATCCACTTGAAAGGTTTCACCTGTGAAGCATTCATACTGAGTCTGAATTTCTGAATTTATAAAAATCGTTTAACCCACCGCCCTCACACTCTGCTGCAATCCCTTTTGAATCTCCTGCACCTGATTTAAGTTATTCTGACGCTGCTGCCTTTGCCGTGGCTTGGTCAAATTTGTCTGTTGTTGTGTTTCAGCCTTGCCACCGACAATGCCATTTTCTATTATTGCATCTGCCTCATCATCCATATAAAACTCCTCCACTAAATCCAATCCCTCCTCACTATTCACTTCAAACCTAGCATTGCTATAACCTTGCAGTGCCATCTGATCTAAAGCTGTTTGATTAAAGCCGCTCTGCTTACTTTGTTGATCAATCTCTTGTGCCATTTGAATCGCTTGTTGAAGATTGACACCATCACGTAAAGTTAAATCCACGTAATACACAGGAGTACGATAGCTCTGCGTTGTAGATTTCCCTCTCAAAGTCAATTGCAGTGGCAAACATGAAAGTAAGCCATTAGAAGCAGCATGGTAATAACTCAGTCGTGCTGCTAAAGTGCGAATGCTATTAAAACCCGTGGTTCTAAAAATAAATGTCCCGAGTTCATCCGACTCATCTAGATTGACATGTAGTCGTCCATAAGGCTTACAGTTTCCACCCTGTGCCAGTGGGCATAAATCTGGTGATGGACAATGATGTTGTTCTACCCCTTGATTGGTCAGTCGCTGGCAGGTTTCACCATTTCCTACACAAATAGGGCGACCTGTTTGGCGATCGAATAGACTGTACTCCGCCCGTAAGTTCAGCTCAGGATCATTAAAGATCATCCGTACAGGAATGGTTCTGAGTTTTTGATTCGGCGCTTGGGCACGCAATTGTTCATCTAATGGATGCTTAACCCATCCCTCTTTGTTTTGGATTTGCGAGGTAAGGGTAAATTGGTCATCTTTTTCAGGGAGGCGTTTGCCGTTCTTTTCGATCATTTTGCCAATACTGATTCGTCCTAAAATCGGTGGTGTAATCACTAAACCTTTAATCATACTGGTATCCTCTGTAATTTAAATGTGTGGTGAACTGTGGTTGAAATAAATTGCTCAACAACCTCATACCCGAAGGCATGAGGCTATTGAGAGATTTATATTTGTATTCGTTTTTGAATCGTGCTTAGGCTATG
>NZ_VTDU01000037.1:0-10496 GCF_035615615.1 Acinetobacter sp. MD2(2019)
GTGGGTGGTTGGTATCGAGAATCGCGTAACTACATTGAAGATGTTGAGGTTGAAGTCCAACGCCGAAAAACCGCAGGCTGGAAAGCCACGTTGGACCATACTGAATACTTTTCTAATGCGACATTAAGCGGCAATTTGACTTACAAACGTGGTACTGGTGGCTTGGGTGCTATGCGTGCACCTGAGGAAGAGTTTGGTGAAGCCTATACCCATGTAGGGATCATACAGGCGAATGCTAGTTTACAAGTACCATTTAAATTCGGTGCACAGAACCTGCAATATACCGCTGAATGGCGGATGCAACATACAAATCAGCCTTTGACGCCACAAGACCGCTTCTCAATTGGTAACCGTTATACCGTGCGTGGTTTTGATGGTGAACAAACATTGATGGCAGATAACGGCTTCTTGGTACGTAATGAAATCAGTGGCGCTATCTCTAAATTACCAATGCAATGGTATGCCGGTATTGACTATGGTGAAGTTGGTGGACGCACTGCACGTGAACCCAATCCTTTACCCGGTACTAGCTTACTCGGCAGTGTGATCGGATTAAGAGGGCAGATTGCACCACTTCGCCTAAGCTACGATGCCTTTATAGGGGCGCCACTTAAAAAACCAAATCATTTTAAAACAGATGATTATACCACTGGCTTTAGCCTGAACTGGAGTTATTAACCTGAGTCAAGCAGATGCTTAAAAGGGTTTTAATTTTAGAACACATTTGGATCTCGCTACATTTGATTTTTTCTCGTCAATGAGATTGCAGTACACAACAAGATTTAGAGTAAATACACATGAATAAGAATCGCTACCGTATTATCTTCAGTCAGGCGCGTGGTATGTTTATCGCAGTCGCCGAGATCGTCAAAAGCAAGACCAAACAGGCTGGACAAAGTCAGTCAGATGGTCATGACAATGAAGTGTGTACAGCAAGTGATTCGGGCAGCATTGGCTTTGATAGCAGCCATTTTAAAAAACTCAAACGTGTGAACTTTGCTGTTATTAGCTTGTTGGGTGCTACGATTTATACCTTACCGATCGCAACTATTGCCGATAGCCAGATTATTGCAGATAAAGGTGCGCCGACCTCACAACAACCGACTATTTTAAATAGCAGTAATGGATTGACTCAGGTCAATATTCAGACCCCAAGTGCAGGTGGTGTATCCCGCAATACCTATAGTCAATTTGATGTGGGACAAGAAGGTGCCATTCTCAACAATGCCCGTAACAACACCCAAACTCAATTGGGCGGCTGGGTACAAGGCAACCCGTGGCTTGCCAAAGGGGAAGCCAAAGTCATTTTAAATGAAGTCAATTCGAGCAATCCGAGTCAGCTCAAAGGCTACATCGAAGTTGCAGGTAAACAAGCACAGGTAGTGATTGCCAATCCATCTGGTTTGGTCTGTGATGGTTGTGGGGTCATCAATGCCGATCGTTTTACCCTCACGACGGGTCAGGCGGTCATGAATCAGGGCTATCTAGAATCGTTTCGGGTACGTGAAGGCCAAGTAACCATTCAGGGTAAAGGCCTAAATGGTAGTTTAACCCCATATACCGATGTGTATGCCAATGCTTTAAAAGTGAATGCTGGACTGTATGCCAATCAACTCAATGTGGCACTGGGTCAAAATGATATTCAGGTGAAAGATCAGACCACAGCCAATATTAACCCTGTACAGAGCAATATCTCTACAAATAACACCCCCCAATTTGCACTGGATATTGGGCAGCTTGGCGGCATGTATGCGGGTAAAATCTTTTTGGTGGGAACAGCGCAAGGTGTAGGCGTGCGCAATGCGGGTTCAATCAATACGACAGACTCGACACTTAGCCTGAATGCCAATGGGGATTTAACCAATACAGGCAATATCATTGCCAATAAAGATCAACTACAACTGACTGCTCAAAGTATTAAAAATACAGGCAATATCAGTAGTGCCACTTCACAACTGAATGTACACAGCCAGAATCTAGATAATTCAGGTTTAATCAGTAGTGCAGATGAACTGCATTTAAACCAGCAGCAACTGAGCAATCGTGGCACGCTGAATGCAGCGCGTATCGTGATTGATGCAGGCAGTTTAGCAAACAGTGGCTCAATTGAACAAACTGGAGCTCAGGCGCTAGATTTAAAAGCGGGTTCAATGCGTAATACTGGAGGAAAAATAGGTTTAGCCAAGGTTACATCTACTCCGAATACAGGTGGTACGGGAGGTAATACTAGTTCCTCAGCGACAGAGATTGTCAATCCAGCTCAGGATGGGGGGAGTGTGGAAGTCGCTAGTGGTGATCAGAGTAGCACCCCAAGTGTACCTAAGCACTATGATACGGGCTATATTCATGTTCAGGAATTACTGAATAATGATCAGGGCGCGATTGTGGCGCAAGGCGGAATAGACCTAGACAGTCAGAATGGACTAAATAACCAAGGCGGTCAACTCAACTTAGGTCATGTGAAAATTCAAGGCGAGCGCTTTAACAATGATCAGGGACAATTGACGGTTCAGCAGGCAGAGATTCAGACCAATACTTTGAGTAACCAGTCTGGTCAATTGATCTCAAACCAAAAACTGAATATTCAAACCCAGACGGCCAATAACCAGAAAGGGAAAATTCAATCTGTTGATCAACTCGATCTGAATGTAGCGAATGGTCTTGAGAATACTGAGGGCCAAATTGCCAGTGGGCAACAACTCAATATTCAGGCAGATCAAGTCAATAACCAGTCTGGACTGATCTATTCAGAACAACAAGGCATCGAACTAAAAGCCAATCAAGCCATCAATAACACATCCGGCATTATTCAGGCCAAAACCCAGTTAAAGCTTGCGAGTACACAGCTGGATAATACCTCTGGTCATATTCAAGCAGAAAACATTCAGCAACAGCATACAAGCGTCAATAATACCCAAGGGAGTATTGTTGCAGGCCAAAGTTTCATCAGTACGGTCGATCAATTTGATAATCATCAAGGGTTGATTGATGCTAAAAATGTTCAATTGACCCATCAAGTGCTCAATAACAGTGGCAGTATTTATGCCGATCAAAACATCAAGATCACAGGGCAGCAAATACTGAATACAGGTTCGATTGCTGCGGGACAAAACCTTCAGCTGAATACAGCAAAATTACAACATGAGCACGCTGCGCTGATTGCTGCGGGTCTGGATCGTCAGGGAAAACTGACAAGCACGGGTGATCTTGACATTACGGCAGATCAAACCGCACTGCATGGACAAAGCTTTGCTGGTCAAAATTTTAAAGTCGCGTCAAAGCAACAGATTGACGCGACCAATGGACAGTTACAAGCAAAAAATATCGATTTAGCCAGTGATGCAGGTGATATTTCTACACGTGCAGCAACGGTGATAGCAGAGCAGTTGCGCCTTAAAAGTCATGATTTGATGGATAATCAGCAAGGGACACTGAGTGCACAGCAATTAAATCTAACAGCAAACCGTCTGGATAATACACAAGGGCATCTTTTACATACAGGTCAGGATCAGTTAGACCTCAACTTGAGCCAGAGCTTGAATAACCAGTCTGGGGAAATTCGTAGTAATGCCGCTGAGCTCAATATCAAGACAGCATTATTGAATAATACACAGGGCCAAGTGGTTCATGCGGGAACCCAGCAACTAAATATTCAAACAGATCAACTCAATGGTCACTTGGGGCAAATCCTGAGCAATGGAACCTTGCAGCTCAAAGGTGGTATGTTGGATGTAAGTGGCGGGGTAACTTCGGCAGATCAGATTGCGATTCAAGCCAATGCGCTAAACAACGCACAAGGTCAGTTGATTCAGCGTGGTACACTCAATCCTTTGCGTCTTGTTGTTGAGCAACAACTCAATAATCAGACTGGACTGATTCAAAGTGCAACAGCAACGGATATTAAAGCGGGTAGCCTAAATAATCAGGGGGGGACACTCAGCTCGGTACAAGGTCAGAATTTAGATTTAAACGTCGGAGGAAAGCTAGATAACAGCCAATCGGGTCAAATCTACGCAGGCCATCAGGCGCATCTTCAAGTCGGTTCACTCGACAACAGTAATAAAGGACAAATCAGTGCCCAGCAGAATCTTCAACTAATCAGCCAACAGCAAATCAATAACCAGTCGGGACAAATTGTTACCAATGCTGATATTCAGATTCAATCACAGGGGCTGGACAACAGTCATGGGCAAATCGGTTCATTACAAGGTGGCCTCAGCCTAAATACTGGATCAGACACGCTGATCAATCAATCGGGTCTGATTCAGGCTAAAAAAGAGGTCAGTATTCAGGCACAGCACATTGATAATCAGCAAGGTCAGATCACCACACAAGGACAAGCCGATCTCATCAGCCAAGCAGAGATTGATAATCTTGAGGGTTCAATTGCAGCTGATTTAGATTTAAATATTCATAGCCAAGGCCTAAATAACAATAAGGGCCAAATCAGTAGTGCGCAGAGTGATCTGGGCTTAAATGCGGGTAACGGTGCTCTGACGAATCAGGCCGGTACGATTGTTTCTGGTAAAGCGCTTACGCTAAGTGCCAATCAACTGGATAATCGCCATCAGGGTCAGATCAATAGCCAAAACAATGCAGACATTCGCATCACTCAAGACATGAATAATACCAGTGGTGTGATTGCAGCGAAGCAGCAATTAACCCTCAGTAGCCAAGGTCTGAATAACACGACTGGTCAAATAGGTACAGTTCAGGGCAATCTCCACATCGATACTGGCTCGCAGCTTGTAAATAACCAGCAAGGCCGTATTCAATCTGGTCAAGATCTCAATTTAAACGCGACCGGTATTGATAATACTCAGGGTCAAATCAGTAGCAAAAATCAGTTACAACTGGATAGCCGTGGGCAACTGCTTGATAATCGTCAAGGCACGTTCAGTGCAGAAAATCTGACGATTGATTCAGGTGAACTGAACAATGATCAGGGACTAATTCAGGCACAGCAAAGTATCCAGATGGATACCCATCAGCACAACCTAAGCAATACCAACAGTGGTGCGCAAGGCGGCATCCTGAGTCAGGGCAATATTCAACTGAATCATATTCAGACACTGAATAACCAACAGGGCTATCTTGCCAGTGCTCAACAATTGGATCTACAAGCCAATCAGGTGTTCAATCAAAACGGCACCTTACTTGCAGCAAAACAGCTTAATTTGCAAGGAACAGGCCAAAATCAGTTATTCAACAACCAGTCTGGGCAAATGTTGTCGATGGGCGGCATGCATCTGAATATTGATCAGATCAATAACAAGGGTAAAGCCAATCTTGCTGATGCCGATAGCCATATTATGGCGGCAGGTGAGCTGAATATCACCACCCAGCAACTAGATAACCAGAATACGTTAAATACTGATCCAACACCTTCATCGATACAGGGCATTGATGCGAATACACTGAATATCACCAGTCATGTCTTAAATAACCAGAGTGGTGTAATTCGTAGTAGTGCGGATCAAAAGTTGAATATTCAAAACGCCCTGAATAACCAATCAGGACAGATGAGTAGTGAAAAGCAACTCACGCTTCTGGGTGATCAACTCCAAATTAACAATTTGAATGGACAAATACTCGCAGGTACAGGACTGGATCTCACTGCACAATCTTTGTCTGGAGATGGTAAACTGCTGAGTTTGGGCAATGCTACACTGAGTTTAGAAAAGGATTATATCCATAATACGGATGCTCAATTACAAGCCAATCAAGATTTAAGCCTAAATACACAAGGCAATATTATTAATAACGGTACGATTAATGCAGGCAATCAACTGGCGTTAAATGCTGTTAATATCACCAATAACCAAAATGGTAAGATTCAAAGTCATGAGGCTCGACTTACCGCGCAGAATGTCTTAAATAATACGGGATTAATTAACGGTGACTTTACCCGGTTGCAGGCAGAAACCCTCAGCAACCAAGGCGCAGGTCGTATTTATGGCACCACATTGGCGATTCAAGCCAATACCTTAAATAATCAGCCTGATAGCACAGGTACAGCCCCTGTGATTGCATCACGCGGTGACCTGCATTTGGGCGTACAAACGCTTAATAACCTCTCGAATCCGACAGACTACACCAGTCAAGCCCTTATTTTTAGTGCAGGTAATTTATATCTCGGAGGGGCATTGGATGCCAATAATCAGGCAATGGGTCAGGCAAATGTCATTCATAATGAAAGTGCAACGATTGAATCACTGGGAGACATGAGCCTTTCGGCGAAGCAGATTAACAATATAAACAAATACTTCAAAACTGAACAAGTTGAAGTGAGTCGAAAAGATGGACTAGAAAAATATTGTAATGCTTGGTGTACTTTCGATGGAAATTATTATGATGGTAATCCCAAAGAAGATTGGATGAGATACTATTATAGTGAAATTACCTACGAAACAAGAACAATGCAATCAGCGCCAGCTCAAATTAAGGCGGGTGGTGCACTTCATTTGAATGGTGCTCAGGTTCTCAATGATAAAAGTCAGATTCTGGCTGGGGGAGAAATAACTCATCTTGGTGGCAGTATTGATTCTGGCACACAAATTGATGGGATTCGAAGAATTGTTAATACGGGTACTCAGGTTAAATATTGGAAACATGAAGGACAGTGGGATAATCCATTTGAAAATTCAAGTGAAACTACATTTGATCTGATTATTAGCCAAGCCTTAGGCAATCAAAATTTAAATCAAAATCAGCTATCAACGGTTGCAGTATCAAACAATCAAAGTGCGGAACAAATCCAAAATAGCCAGACAACTCAACAAGAGATCAATGGCTTACAGACGACCAATAACAGCACACAACTGAATCAAACCAAAGATGTTGATCTGGATAAACTGAACTTAAAAGATTCACAGAGCCAGAATGCACCAGAAGCCAGCGCTGTAGATACTGCCCAACAGCAAAGCACAACGTCTGCACCGAGTCGTACCTCACAGGGGGCTTCAGAAGAAATCCGAAGCATTGATTCTAACCATATTAAAGTCCCCAATAGTGCGTTATATAAAGTCAATGCAGACAGCAAAGCCGGCTATTTGATTGAGACCGACCCAGCCTTTGCCGATTATAACAAATGGTTATCATCGGATTATATGCTTGATGCACTGGGGTTGGATCCAGCTTTACAGCAAAAACGTTTGGGCGATGGTTTTTATGAACAGCGTCTGGTGCAAGATCAGATTGCCAACCTGACAGGCTATCGCTTCCTGACAGGCTATGCCAGTGATGATGAACAATATAAAGCATTAATGAATAATGGTGTCACTTTCGCCAAGCTTTATGGTTTACGTCCGGGGATTGCTCTAAGTGCAGCGCAGGCAGCACAGCTAACCACTGATATTGTGTGGTTAGTGGAGCAAACGGTGACTTTACCGAATGGCACGACCACCAAGGCTTTGGTTCCGCGAGTCTATGTTAAGGCAAGAGCGGGAGATCTAAAAGGCGATGGCACCTTAATCTCAGGGAACAGCGTTAATCTGAAACTGGACGGTGATTTGATCAATGGGGCGACCATTGCAGGCCGTGAAGCAGTGCAAATTACGGCAAATAATGTGCAGAACCTAAATGGACGGATACAAGGTAATCAGGTCGCCATTGAAACCCAAAAAGATTTAAACAATGTGGGTGGACAAATCACAGCTAAAGATGCCATGGCACTCAAAGTGGGTGGGAATCTCAATCTTGAAAGTACCACTCGTACATCTGTATCCCATGTGGGGCAAATCAGTTCTAGCATGACCAATATAGATCGTGTGGCAGGACTGTATGTCGGCAACGGCAGTACAAAGCAGCTTAATCCGAACCAAGCCACACTGGCGGTGGATGTTTTGGGCAATAGCACTTTAAAAGCTGCACAGGTGAGTAACAGCAATGGTGCGAGCTTATTCAATACCATTGGTAATGTTGAAATTGGCACGGTCAGTGTCGGCAAGCAAGAAACACTGAAGATCGATGATAAAAATGGCTATCAACAGAAACAACAGCAGGACGTTGGCAGTCAGATCAATAGTATCGGATCATTGGTTCTTAATGGGCAGAATATCAGAGGCAAAGCTGTTGATTTAAATAGCCAACAGGGTGATATACAATTGTCTGCCCAAAAAGATATTGTATTGGACAATGGTTTAAATCAAAGCACTGTTTCTAGTCAGTCGCAAAACAAAGGATCATTTGGCGGAAAAAAATCATCGACCTATGATGCGAGTAGCAGCACATCCATTGCCAATCAAATGAAAGCTGGACAGAACATTATTATCAATAGTGTAGAGGGTAACATTAGCGCGACCCATTTACAGGCGGAGGCAGGCACTAATATCCAGATCCAGACCCAACAAGGTAATGTCACCTTGTTATCTGCAATAGATGACAAGCGAGAAAGCTCAACTTCATCGAAAAAAGGCGTTGCGACCTATAGCAATCGCCAATCTGGTTATATTGATCAAAAAGTCGCGCAGAGCACCCTCAAAGCAGGCGATACCGTCGATATCAATGCTGCCAAAAACATAGAACTACAGGCCAACGATGTACAGGCAGGCAATAGCATCTATGTGGGGGATACACTGATACAACGTCAGGCGGATGGCAGCCTAAAAGCCGCAGATGGTTCATTGATGCCTGAAAATGTCACCCTGTCTACCCTTGCCACCAAAAATGAACAGTGGGACGAACAACAAAAAGGCTATCGGGGTGTCGCCAAAGAGCTGATTAAAGGATTAGCGATAGGCGCAGTTGGCATCGGATTGGATGACCCTGTCAAGATAGGAGAAAGCAAAGGCGAACGAAGCGAGCAAACCTTACAGCAAGGAACATCGCTTCAAGCAAATAATATTGCGGTGGGTTCAATTGGACAAACCACACTCACCAGTAGTGACCTGAATGCTAAAAATATCAGATTAACGGGTCAAAAAGTTACATTGAATGCAGCAGAAGAACAAAGCAAACATAGCAGCAGTCAAGGCGAAGAAACTATACAGGGCCTAGGTGTTAAGCTCAACAAAGACAGCTTACGCCTAGGTGGCTTCAAAAGTGAAGACACAACACAAAGTACCACCACGACTACCACCACGCATAAATCAGGACAGATCAACACAGAGAACCTAAACATACAGGGTGCAGAAGGAATAGACATCCTTGGTCAAAATGTCAAAGCCACAGGCGATACCGTACTAGATCATGGACGGGGTGAACTTAATATTGGTGGCTATGAAAATAAAACCGTTACTGAAGAAAAAAACCACACCAAAACCGTGACGAGTGAAGTTGGGGTAAGAAATGCCTTTGTTGATGCAGCATTGGCAATCGTTGCACTTAAAGATGCGACCAAAGCCTTAAACAATGCTAAAAAAGACTATAGTCAAGCCCAAAAAGACTATGCCGCAGGAAAAATTACCAAAGATGCATTAGATGATAGTAAAGCCAATTTAGCGATGGCAACAATTAATTTAGCAACAGCTGAAATTGCCGTTGGTGCGGCGGCGGCAAGTGCAGCGGCAAGTACTGCGACCTATGGTTTCACGATTGGTGCTAATGGAGAGCGAATAGAGACCACAAGCACTTCCACGACGACACAAGGCCAATGGCAAGGTAGTCATCTTGATCTGAATAACTTGACTCTGAAATCAGAAGGACAAAATGCCAATCTCCAAGGGAGCCGCTTAACCGCAACAGGCACCACCAGCTTTGATGGTACCAAAGACCTGAATATCACCGCAGGAACTGAGCACAATAGCCAAAGCAGTAACAGTAAAACCAATAGTCAGAGCGTGAGCTATACCTATGGTGGCGGTGGCAGTGCATCTATTGGTAAACAGACGAGTAAATCAGAAAGTAATAGCCTAACCCACGTCAACAGCGAAGTGACTTTGAATAAAACCGAAGGAAGCTTAAACAGCCTGAACATCAAAGGCGGCGAAGTGAGCATACAAGATCGGGGTAATCTACAAGTCAATAATATCCATGTTGAAAGTCTACAAGATACTTCGAGTAGCAGTAACAGTAGTCGAGGTGGAAGTATCGGAGGTGGTTATGGCGGTGGCAGTAAAAATATCACTGCGAGCTATAACCAAGGCAAAGGTAGCAGCGACAGTGCATGGACGAGTACTACCAGTAAACTCCTCATTGGCGATCAAAATCACGATGCCAATTTAGATGCAATGGGCGTTAAAAATGTCACTAATATCGGCGGTGTAATTGCCAATGCGACCAAGAATGCAGATGGAACCCTTACCGACCACAAAAACTTAAACTATACAGGTAATTTAGAACTTAAAGATTTACAAGACCATAATTACAACAAGAGTAGTGGCTTTAACGTATCGACTAATATCGGGATTCCACAAAAAGGATCAAAAGCAGCATCGACTGCACCGAAAGGCTCGACCACAATTGGATTAAACAGTAGTGGGCAAGAAACAGAGCAACTGACCAAAGCCACGATGGGACAAGGTACGGTTACAAACGCTGCAACAGGCACCAACCGC
>NZ_VTDU01000038.1:0-9815 GCF_035615615.1 Acinetobacter sp. MD2(2019)
ATTTTGTACAGCCTGTTTCCAAATCTTATTTTTTCGCCGTTATTTATCCGCCATGCTGCCGAAGCCCAATTTCAAAATGCCATTGTTTTTGTCATTACCCTGCTCAGCGCCACCATCGCAATTGTGGGTGCTTCGCCGAATACCGCAGATTGGTTAGGGATTTTTTATAATTTACTCGCTGTGCTAATTTTACTCAGACCGATGGTTAATCCACGTAGCAGTAAACAAGACCTTGGCTTAGCAAAAATTATTGGCTTAATTGTAATTGCGATTCTTGGCCCTGTCATTCTGCCAATGTTCACCCAAAATGCAGTTGCGCCTGCATGGCTACCTAGCATGACTAAAGCAATTTTCACCTTAGTGGCGGCGTTAATTGCAATTGGTTTATTCTTCTTGGCTGTGCTTGCACAAATGGTAAAAAGACCACCTCAAGCCAGTACGGGTATGATCCAAGACAGCGTAAGTATGAATTGTCATCCTAGCCAGTTATTTGATGAATTAGAGCGCCATCTTCAAAACCAATGGGTGAGCGCCATTCCTAATCGCATTTATTCACGTTTACTGCCACAACTGGAAAAAAATAAAGACCGTGGTAGTTTCGAAGGCGAAATTCTGGAAGAAACACAACCTGTGCCGGCCAACACGCTTAAAGACATGACATTGTCCTCTTGCTTTAAAGAAACGCATTATCGCTGGTTAGCCATTTTAAATAGTTTTGGCATCCTGTGTTTCTTGGTTGCGGTGCTGTTACTGAGTTTATTTGCCAATGGCATTTATAACGGCCGTTTTGTAGATTCAAGCTATTTTAGTTTTGGATTTTTTGGTGTGTCGATGTGGATTTTAGGTAAATTCTGCTTTGACCACGGTAATTATTTATGGAGCCGATTCGATTTTGTTTCAGAATTAATTTGGGTAGAAGCCAAAGGAAATTACCAACTGTCGCGCGTGAATTTTGGTCGCTATTTGGATGATACGATTAAAACTGAAAAAGATGTTATTAATATTGAAACCATGACCTTACGCGTATGGTATGCCGAAATTAGCACCACAACATTTGGGAAATATCAGCAACGCAGCATTTTAAGTATGACTTCGCTTAAAGATGAAGCACTGAAACTCAAAACCCATTTGGCCGATTTTATTCAAGATCAAAGCATGATTGTGGCACCCACGGCCAATAGCGATATCAATCGTATCTCGGCAATTAATCAAATTAACCAAGCCATGCAACAGCCACAAACCAGTGCAACCAGCGAAAGTATTCGTCTTAAACTTTCCCCAGAGCAATTAAACTCAGAAACCGCAGACCTTGCCATTGCCAATGATGTGTTGATAAACAAAGAAGATACCAATGTACAAAAGCATAGCTTCTGTACCCATTGTGGAACGCAACTCAGCGCAAGCATGTTATTTTGTCCACAATGCGGCACCAAAAAGAATACGGAACTTTAATAGAAAGTCTGTATCGCTTGGCTAAATGTGCGCGAATATCGCTTATAGATTGTTATTCAGATTCAACCGAAAGCATTTTTTCATCAGATGCTTTCGGTTTTTAAATTAACCACGCAAATTATTTAATAACGCACTGGTAATCGCTTTATTGTGGTTAGTAATGGCAGTTTTTTTGGTCTTGGCAGGATTTGGATCGACACGCTCAATTTGAGTTGCTTTGAGTTTATCGCCATTTTCTTGCAGCACAAATTTCACTTTTTCATTGCGTTTTGGTTCCGCGCCTTCAGGAAATTCTGAAATATGAAAAAATACATCGCCTTCACTTGTACCAATAAAACCAAAGCCTTTATCGGCATTATATTGCTTGATTTTTCCAGTGTAGAATTCTTTCTTCATGGCATTCATCCTCATGTTTGCATGCAATTATGACCATGCATTGCAGTCATGCGAAGGTTTAAGCGGCATTGTTTAAACAAACGCTAAGCTTAAACCTTGTTCTGACCGTTTAAATTAATCTTTTTGCACGCTACCAAAGATTTTATCTCCAGCATCGCCTAAACCCGGCACAATATAACCGTGCTCATTTAAACCATTATCGATTGATGCGGTAAAAATTCGAACATCTGGATGCAATGCTTCAACTTTGGCAACCCCTTCTGGTGCTGCAACTAAAACCATGACACGAATATCTTTACAACCACTTGCTTTTAAAACGTCAATTGCTGCAATTAAAGAGCTGCCTGTGGCTAACATTGGGTCAATAATCATGGCAATACGGTTTGCCACATCTGGCACAAGCTTTTTGTAGTAGGTGCGCGCTTCTAAGGTTTCTTCATCACGCTCAAGCCCAAGCACACTCACCTTGGCACTTGGAATCAGGTTAAGAACACCATCTAACATGCCAATACCGGCACGCAAAATAGGGACGATGGTAATTTTTTTGCCTGCAATGCGCTGCGTGGTCACTTCTCCGGCCCAACCATTAATTTCGTGATCGATCACAGGAAGATCTTTGGTCGCTTCATAGGTCAATAACATGGTTACTTCTTGAGAAAGTTCACGGAAGTTTTTCGTGCTAATGTCTGCACGGCGAAGTAAACCTAATTTATGACGAATTAACGGATGACGTATTTCTTGAATAGACACGGGAGAAAGACCTAATCATTTAAATTAGCGCTAGTATATCCCTTTTTCAGCCTAAAATAAAAAAGCCCTCGTAAAGAGAGCTTTTTTATCTGGCAAAAATTGTTAGATTAATGACCAAATAACATATTTTGAATTGGCGCTAAGATTTGTGCTGCTGTTGCAATCTTAATCAATGGATCTGGATATACACCAAAGAAGATCACCAAAACAGTCACGGCAAGAACCATGATTCCACCCGCTTTTTGTCCCCAATGTGCCTGTGCATCAATACGAGGAGTTTCAGGTGGCGTTAAGTACATGACAATCATGACACGTAAATAGTAATACAAACCAATACCACTACCTACAATCACCATTGCTGCTAAGAACCAGTGCCCTGCTTCTACAGCCGCTTTCACAATCATAAACTTACCAATAAAGCCCGCAGTTAACGGAATACCGGCTAAAGAAAGTAACATGACGGTTAATGTTGCGGTCAGTACAGGACGGCGCCAGAACAAACCACGATAGTCTGCAACGCTTTCAGCATCATCATTTACATTGTATGGGCTAGACATTAATGTCACCACACCAAACGCGCCAATGGTTGTGAAAACGTAGACCACCATATAAAGGTTTACACTGTCTAAGCTAAAGTAGTTTTTGCTAATTAGTGCAATCAGCAAGTAACCAAAATGTGCAATCGATGAATAAGCTAAAACACGTTTTAAGTTCACTTGGCGTACAGCAAGTAAGTTACCTGCCAAAATAGACAGCACGGCAATAATACTTAAAATGACGCTAATTGATGGAATCAACGCACCTGCGGCAAGCACATAACGCACAAATAAGCCAATGGTTGCAATTTTCGCAGCAGTGGCTAAGAAGGTTGCAATCGGTGCTGGTGCACCTTGATACACATCTGGCGTCCATTTATGAAATGGTGCAAGCGATAATTTAAACGCAATGGCAAAGATAATTAAACCTAAGCCCAGCACAACCATTGGGTTGCCCGCTTTAATAGCCTGCAACAATGGCATAAAGCCCGTATAGAACGACAATGTACCGGTGTAGGCGTAAATGTAGGCAATACCCATCAACAACATAGCAGATGCTGTTGCAGATAACACCAAATATTTCATTCCCGCTTCAAGTGACTTTGAACGTTCATGCGTGTATGCCAACAAACCATAAATTGGCACAGACATTAACTCTAAACTAATAAAGAATGATGCGTAATGCGTGCTTGCAACCATTAATAATGCGCCAGCAGTAGACAGCAACATTAAAATATAAAGTTCTTCGCGGTTGTCTTTATAGTTGTCGATATAGGCATGTGACAAAGTACAGCATGCCAAAGCAGCAATTAAAATCATCAGTTGATAGAGCATGGTAAATGGATCAACCATAAACATGCTCATGATGTTGGTCGGTTGGAAATTCCCACCAAACATTTCTAACAACACATAAAATGCCGCGAGGTTTAAACCAATCACCGATGCTGTTGCAATAACAGTATGGTTACGTTTAATTGCCGTTAAAATCATCACCACAATTGTTGTTAGCGAAACAATAATGACCGGTGCTAATGGCAAAAAGTCAGAGAAATTCATTGTGAAGTTCATTAGCGGATCTCCACATTATCAAGTTGGCTAATCGCCTGTTGCATTAAATCCGCACCATTTTGAACAGGGATATAACTATTGGCTAACCATTGCATGCTTGAATTTGAAACATCCAAGAATGTTTGTGGATAGACACCCAGCCAAACCAGACCAATCACGCAGATTAATAAAATAATCATTTCACGGGCAGATAAGTCTTTTAACGGCTGTGAATAATGCGCTTGTTGTTCTTTATTTGGCTCGCCAAACAAAGTCCGGTGAATCAGAATCAAACCATATAACCCTGCAAACACCAAGCTCACTGCAGCAAGAATGGTAAAGGTTGGATATTTGGCAAATGAACCCATTAAAATCAGGAATTCACCAATAAAGTTACCCAGACCCGGCAAACCAACCAATGCGGCAATAAAGAACATAAGGAAAATTGGTAAGTAACGGAATTGACCACGCATACCACCCATTAAACGCATATCACGCGTATGAACACGTTCGTAAATCTGACCACACATAATAAACAGTGCCGCCGAAGATAAACCATGTGCCAACATCATGATCATCAGACCCTGATAAGTCAGAAGATTACCTGCATAAATGGCAAGTAAAATAAAGCCCATGTGCGAAATTGAAGTGTAAGCCAATAGGCGTTTCATATCGGTTTGATGGAATGCACACCATGCACCGTAGAAAATACCAATTAAACCAAACACAATGGCAATATCCGCAAATTGAGCAGACGCTGCTGGGAAGAATGGAATAACAAAACGCAATAAACCGTATGCTGCGGTTTTAATCAAGATCCCCGCTAAGTCAACAGAACCTGCTGTTGGGGCTTGTGCGTGCGCATCGGGTAACCAGCCGTGTAATGGAAACACAGGAAGTTTGACTGCAAATCCGATAAACATACAAATCATGAAGCCATAAGCGAATTCTGGCGGTAAATGATGTGCAACTTGCATTAAGAAGTTGTAATCAAAGCTCACCACACCATTGGTCATGATGTATCCCCAAACCACAAGGCCGAGGATTGCAATCAGCATAATCAAGCCTGAAACTTGAGTATAAATAAAGAACTTGGTTGCTGCGTAAACACGTGAACGACCGTTTGAGCCTTTATGTCCCCAAAGTGCAATTAAGAAGTAGATTGGAACCAGCATCATCTCCCAGAAGAAGAAGAACAAGAACAAATCTAGTGATAAGAACACCCCGATTACCCCACCTAAACTCCAAAGTAAGTTTAAGTGGAAGAAGCCAACATTCTTTTGAATTTCACCCCAAGAACAACCAACAGCCAAAATACCCAGTAATGCGGTTAAAGCCACCATCATTAAAGATAAGCCATCTACGGCTAAATGGATGCTAATGCCTAAAGAGTTAATCCAAGGCAAGAAGAATTGGCTTGCAAAGGTTGGTGCTTGTCCACCCAATTCGAATTGGTAATTACCATGGCTCCACAGAACTAAGCTTAAAGCCAAAGTGACAAGCATGCCAATTAAGGCAATCCAACGTGGAAGGTGCTGGTCGATTTTATCGACCAACCAGCATAGGAAACCAGCAATGAACGGAACAAGAATCAACGCGGGTAGAATTAAATTGTTTTCCATTTTATTTCCCCACGACCTGCATCACAATCAAGATCATCAGTAATACCACGATACCGAGTGACATGCTTGAAGCATATTCACGTAATGATCCCGTTTGACGAGCGCTTGTGAAGCTATTACCACCTTTGACTAAAGCCGGTAATACCAACCACATGCTATCAATTGGGTCACGACCTAATAACTTCGCAATGAATAAGTAAGGTTGTACAAAAATTAGGTTATATAAGGCATCGAAACCAAATGCATTACTCCAAATATGGGCAATACCTGCACCTAATGACGTTTGAGCAAAGGCTTTTACTGCACCATAAGCAAAGGCAAATAACACCACGCCAATCGCTAAACCAACCAAGGCAATGCCCACAGCTGTATGTTCTGCACCGTGAACCATAGCTTCTAGGTTTTCAGGAATCTCAAACGCTGGGATTTTCGCCGCTGTAAGCAAGTTGGCTACAGGTGCTTTTAGCAATGCACCGACTGCTGTCGAGAGTACAAGTAAAATTGAAAGTGGTCCCCAATAGGTCACGCCTTTAATTTCATGCGCATGAGTTTTCTCTTCACCAAAGAACACCAACCAAATTAAGCGGAAGGTATAAATTGAGGTTAAGAATGCCCCTGCAACCCCTGCCCAATATAAGCAGTTGTATAACGGAAGATTTGCTAACACGCCATGTGCGTACACTTCACCTAAGATGGCATCTTTAGAGAAGAAGCCCACGGTTAAGAATGGAATCGCTGCAAGCGCACCGCCACCGACCACAAAACATGCGAAAACGAATGGAATTTTTTTCCAAAGTCCGCCCATCTTCATAATATTTTGTTCGTGATGACACGCTAAAATCACGGCACCAGACGACAAGAACAATAGGGCTTTAAAGAATGCGTGAGCAAGCATATGGAATAAACCCGCTTGATACGCTTCTGCACCCACCGCCATAAACATATAACCAAGCTGACTCATGGTTGAGTAAGCCAAGACACGTTTGATGTCGGTTTGTACCAAGGCTGCAAAACCTGCCACCAATAATGTGATTGCACCTGTTACAGAAATAAACTGCATCACTTCAGGTGCCATTTCAAACACAGTATGGGTACGGCATGTTAAATATACGCCCGCAGTCACCATGGTTGCCGCGTGAATTAACGCAGAAACGGGTGTTGGACCTGCCATTGCATCTGCCAACCAGGTTTGTAGTGGAATTTGCGCTGACTTACCTGCTGCACCTAAGAACAACATTAACGCTGTCCAAATGGTTAAGCTATGGTTTTGTGCCAATACCGTGTGAGCGTTATCTACAATGGTTGCAATGTGCAAAGTACCAAACTGTTGGTAAATTAAGAACAATGCAATCAGTAAGAATACGTCACCAATACGGGTTACGGTAAAAGCTTTAATGGCTGCCCAACCATTGTCTGGGTTTGAGTAGTAGAAGCCAATTAACAGGTAAGAACATAGACCTACGCCTTCCCAACCCAAGAACAGCACTGCAAGGTTATCGCCTAATACCAAAATCACCATGCTCGCAACGAACAGGTTAAAGTAAGAGAAGAAACGTGCATAACCTGCTTCACCGCGCATATACCACGAAGCAAAGATATGAATTAAGAAGCCAACGCCTGTAATCATGCCGAGCATCAGCAGCGATAAGCCGTCTAAATGTAAGCTGAACTCAGGCGCAAAGCCTGCAACGTTAAACCATGTCCATAAATGTTGCACATAAACAGGTTCGCCACTGGCTAAGAACGTAGAGCCTGCAATGAAAGCAAATAAAGCGGATAAACCGACTGAACCTACGCCCACAATGGCCGCAACGTTTTCAGAAAGCTTGTCTTGCCCTGCCGCTAAGATTAAAAACCCAATTAGCGGAAATAATATGGTTAAGAATAAATAACTCATCCGCGCATCTCACTTGCAGCATCCACATCCAAATGATGGAAGCGATGATAAAACTGAAGGACAATCGCTAAACCGATACACGCTTCAGCAGCAGCCAAGGTCAATACAAAGATAAACATGATCTGACCGTCTGCTTGTCCCCAAACGCTGCCTGCCAGCACAAAAGCCAGTGCAGCAGCGTTCATCATGATTTCAAGGCTCATCAGAATAAATAGAAAATTGCGACGCACCATCACACCGTAAAAACCGAGTGCGAACAGAACAGATGCAACGATCAAGCCGTGTTCTAAAGGAATATTTCCCATTAGTCTTGCTCCTCGCTTGGTTCTCTTTTACCTAAATGGAACGCTGCAACCAATGCGGCAAGCAATAGCATCCCTGCAATTTCAACCAATAATACGTATTGAGTAAATAAGGCTTCACCCACTGCTTTTGGCTCGATTACGGTGTGACCTAAGGCTGCTTGCGTTGGCGTGTAATCACTGCCCAACATCCACACCAAGGTTAAACCGAGCAAGAAGCTCATTAACGCAGGCACAGCCCATGCGTCAGACGTCAACCATTGGCGTTCTTGTGCAACGGTATGCTGACCTAAGTTCAGCATCATCACCACAAACACAAACAACACCATAATTGCTCCAGCATAAACGATGACTTCAAGCGCACCAGCAAACGGCGCGCCCACCATCATGAAAATACCTGCAACTGCCAGTAAAGACACAATTAAGTTAAGTAAAGCATGAACAGGATTGGCGTTGGTCACAACGCGGACTGTCGAAACAATGGCCACAAGAGCCATTAAATAAAATGGCCACATCATGGTAATAAGCTCCGTACATCGACAGGTGCGCTTTCTTTTTGCGCTTGACCTTTTTCTTTACCGCTGACTGCCATGCCCGTTACACGATAGAAGTTGTAATCTGGGTATTTACCTGGACCTGAAATAAGTAAATTTTCTTTTTCATAAACCAAGTCTTGGCGCACGTATTCACCTAATTCGAAATCAGGTGTTAACTGAATGGCTGTGGTTGGACACGCTTCTTCACACATACCGCAGAAAATGCAGCGTGAGAAGTTGATACGGAAAAATTCCGGATACCAACGACCGTCTTCTTTTTCTGCTTTTTGCAGTGAAATACAACCGACAGGACAAGCAACAGCACAAAGGTTACATGCGACACAACGCTCTTCGCCATCTGGGTCACGCGTTAAGACAATACGTCCACGGTAACGTGGTGGCACAATCTGCTCGGCAGGTACTTCTGGGTACAAAATCGTGTCGCGTTTACGTGTTGCATGTGAAAAAACCATCCACAATGTCCGCACGACAGACCCGACACCAGCTAGAATTTTAATCATTTTATTCTCCCTGCTGCCTTAGACCGAATGCTTAAGTAAAATAACTGCACCAGTCACCAACAGGTTCACTAATGCTAAAGGTAAGCATACCTTCCAACCAAAATTCATGACTTGGTCATAACGTGGACGCATGAGTGCACCACGCGCCAAAATAAACATCATCACAAAAAATGCTGTTTTGGTAATGAACCAAAATGCTGGTGGAATAAATGAAACTTCAAGGTTAAACGGCGCAAGCCAGCCACCAAAAAATAGCGTCACAATCAGTGATGAAATTAAGACGATGTTGACGTATTCGGCAACGAAGAACATCCCCCATTTCATGCCGCCATATTCGACATGGTAACCTTCAGACAATTCTTGTTCAGCTTCGGGTTGGTCAAATGGATGACGATGCGTCACCGCAACACCTGCCACCACAAACACCATAAAGCCGATAAACTGCGGCACGATATTCCAAACATCGCGTTGTGATTCAACGATATCACGCAAGTTAAATGAACCTGCAATCGCCACAACACCCATTAACGAGATACCCAAGAACACTTCATAAGAAATGGTCTGTGCAGATGAACGTAACGCACCGAGTAAGGCATATTTGTTATTTGATGACCAACCTCCAAATAACACTGCGTAAACAGCAATGCCGGCCATTGCCATAAAGAACAATAGACCAATGTTCATGTCTGCTGCACCTAAGTACGGGCTCACAGGAATGACCATGTACGACAGTACCGCAGTTGCCATGGCAACTGC
>NZ_VTDU01000039.1:0-9696 GCF_035615615.1 Acinetobacter sp. MD2(2019)
TATAAATACAAAAGGATAAGTGATTTATCCTTTTGTGCTATGAAATGCTTGAAAATGTTCGCGCACAACCTGTAGCCACGCCTGAACTGCAGGAGAATGCGCACTATTCTTTTTCCAAGCCATGACCAAATGCCAAGGAATACTTGGATTTTTTAGTTGTACAGCAGCAAATAAATTCGGATCTAACAAGTTGGTGTAATATAGCGGCAATAACGCAATTCCCATCCGTTGCTGCACCATATCGGCAAGTAAGCTCCACTGGCTACTTCTACAAATAATATTCGGATAAAATCCATGCTGTTGGCAGGCGTCTAAAATAATTTGATTCAACGAAAAATTTTCTGGAAACATCAAAAATGCTTGATGTTTCAATTCTGCCATATCAATGACTTCGCGTTTTGCCCAAGCGGAATGTTTAGGTAGAACCACCATTAAGGGGAAATTGACCAGTTCAGTACAATCAAATATTTCCCGATCGAATGGATCTAAAATTACCCCGACATCTAATTCATTGTTCATTAGTGCTTGTTCGATGCCTTTTGATCCCACCTCTAAAAATGAAAGCTCAATCTGCGGCCATTGTTGGTGAAAGTCAAATAATGCTGTGGTCAGCAATTGCCCACCCAACGGAGGTACGCCCAGTCGTAACTTGCCTGTTTTAAGTTGTTGATAATCTTCAATCTCATCGAAAATATTTTGTTCTGCATTTAACAATGCAACCGCATGTTGATAAACCTTTTGCCCAATTTCAGTCAATTCAAGTTGTCGTTTGCGACCATCTTTGGGTTTTAGAAACAAGGGCACAGCCAAATCATCTTCTAGTTGTTGCAACATTTTACTAATGGTAGGCTGCGTTAAATTTAAATGCTCTGCTGTGCGTGTGAAGCTTTTACTTTGTACCACGTTAACAAAGCATTGTAGTGATTTTAATGAAAGCATAATAAAAATAAAATTATTCAATTTTAGAATAATTTTAGCATGAATAATTCATATTGAGCTGATGCTAATTGCATTATTGTCTTATGTATAGATTTTCATTGCGATGAAACAACCATGAACACACCGTTCAATTTACGATCAAGCATGCACGAACTTTTTGAAGTATCCAAACAACTGCTGATTTTGTCATTTTTTTGGCTCATCGGTGATGGCCTAAATAAACTACTACACATTCCAATTTCAGCAGGTATTTTGGGCATGCTGATTTTATTGTTGTGTTTATTTTGTAAGATCGTCGATATCGATCAAGTATCGATGGGTGCGGCCGCTGTTTTGGGAGAATTATTGTTGTTTTTCTTGCCTGTGGTGGTTGCGGTGGTGCAATACAAAACACTGTTTTTAACCGAAGGTTGGCAAATTATGTTGTGTATTGTGGTGGGTACGGTCAGTGTCATGCTCAGCACATCGCTCACCATTCATTACTATCATTTAATACAGCGATATTTTCAATGGCGTAAGCATATGCAACACACGCATGAATTGTGAAATATGGGGTAATGATAAAAGGAAAATGATATGAATATTTGGGCAATCGTCTGTTTAATTTGGACAATCGGTGCTTATGTGATTGCTAAAAAAATTTATCGCAAACATCCTAAAGTGTGGTTATCTCCTGCGATTACTGTGCCAGTTTTGACCATTATTTTAATGTTAATCTTTGGTATTTCCTATCAAACCTATCAACAAGACACCACATGGCTGATCAATTTAATTGGCCCAGCCACTGTGGCTTTTGCAGTTCCGATTTATCGTTACAGAATGACGATTCGTCAAAATATTGGCGTGTTGAGTCTGGCAATTACAGTTGGAATGAGTGTGGGTGTGATTGGAGCCTATGAAATGTCGAAATTATTTCATTTTAGTCCAGAAGTCAGTAATAGTTTAATGGCTCGCTCTATTTCAACCCCATTTGCGATGGCTTTAGCCGACCATATTCACGGTTCAAGCACATTGGTTTCACTGTTTACTGTAATTACGGGCTTAGTCGGCATGGTCTGTGGTGATATGATTTTGGCAGTCACTAAAGTGCGTTCAAATATTGCAAATGGTGCCGCACTAGGCAATAGTGCTCATGGTTTTGGGACAATTCGTGCGCAACAGCGGAATGAACAAGAGGGCGTGATTGCCAGTTTAACTATGGTGATGGCCGGTATTTTAATGGTGATTGTTGGGCCAAGTTTAATTCATCTCTGGCTGAGTTTATAACAGACTGATAGCAAAGGATAAAAATGAAATTAAACAATGATTTCTAAAATAGTGCTGCCCAGTTCTGAGAAAATCATAAACTCTCCACCAATACGATGAACACGTGCTTGCATGCTTTGTAAACCCACATGCAAGCCTTCTTGAACGGTAGATGGGTCAAAGCCAATACCATTATCTTGAATTTTTAAATGTAGTTTACGATGCTTAGTTTCCTGCAAAGAAATCACCACATGCGTTGCTCTGCTGTGCTTAATAACATTGGTTAATGCTTCCTCAACAACACGTGATAAAGTCAAACAGTGCTGGGCTTTGGGTTTATGTTTCCATTGTTCAGTAAAAACCCATTCAGACTCAATATCCATTTCTTCAAAAACTTGCACAAACCGATGACGCAATGGTGCGCACCACAGCATTGGAGAAAGTGGTACTGCAAGATTAGCATTTGAACCGGTGTCTATAATTTGCCGTAAATCGCTGCGTAATAATTTTAAAATAGAAATAAAATGATTTCGCTCTAAATTTTCGTTTTTATCCACAATAATCATCGATCGAACCAAAGAACCACCCAAACTATCGTGTAGTTCATGCGACAATTTAAGCCGCTCTTGCAAACGAATATTTTCAAATTCCAGTAGATATTCTTTTTCTAAGGCGGTAGTTAAATCGGCATTTGCTTGTTCAACGGTCATTTGCAAGGTTTGATTAAACTGCATAATTTTTTTGAAACTACGAAAAATGCGTCTAGATAAAATTAAAGATAAAGCAATTGTCATAGCAATGGATGAATAAGATGCGAATATTTGCTCTCTTTTTTCATTGGCTACCATCGCAATATCATGGATTAAAATCAGCATAAAAAGAAAAAGTAACCCCGCCAAAATACGAGTTTCAATTCTTGTGTCACTAATTGCTGTCCATTGTATAAATAAGCAATTTGAAATAAAGAGTATTGAATAAAAAAGAAATGCGATGAGCTGAATCAGTAAAAAATAATTCTGTGTTGTCATTAACATGCTGATTGATAATACAAAACATGTAAATAAGAGGACGTGTTCAATTCGAGGTTTTTTCTGATCGATTAAGCGCCAGGTAAACAAACAGAAAAAATAGCCATGCCAAAGTAAAATAATGCTACCGAGTCGACTTAATGTATCTGATTTAGGGAAGATAAAAGGTGTTGTAATCAGAAAAGTAGTTTCAAATAAAACCCAAATCATCGATGCCAATGCAAAATAACCAAATGCACTTTCTTTACGGTTAAGCACCCAAACCAAGAAAAATAAAGCGCTTAATGTTAAAGAAATCACAATATTAATAAAAATTAGTGTTCGGTTATTCCAAACTGCGGCAAGATGATGTTCAATAATACTTGGTTGAGGCCCAAGCTGAATTTCCCCAAGTCCAGGTAATATGGTGAAAATCCCAAATACTTTGATTAATGTTTCATTATGATGGGGTTTGATTGTGCTTGCAGGAAAAGAAAAATAGCGTGGACGATTCCAACTACGTGAATATGGCTCGACCAATGATGCGTCTTGCCAAATAAGTTCTGAGTTATTAAAAACTTCGCCAGCAAGCGTCATATAACTCACACTTAAAAAAGTTGGCTGACTTTTTAACGTTTGGTTCGGACAAGCTTGATCCCACGTAATCCGATACCATACTGCACCTGTGTATTTTTCCCAACCCTTTTGCTTAATCCATGTATCGGGAAGTTTGGTTTTTATCCAGCCCGTTTTAGGCGGTGTGGCTAAGTTTTCTGGATCTCTAACTTTTTCAATGGATCTAATATTGTAATTACAGTGTAGGTTTTCTGCGTAACTGCTTTGCGTGCTACATAATATTGCAATGCAAATAAATAAAATTGTTGTATGTATTAATATTTTTAATGGAGTATCCCAAGCGATCTGGCTGCCCCTAAAGCTTTTGTTCTTGTACATACTTCAAGCTTCCGGTAAATATGTTTTATATGTGATTCAATGGTATAGCGTGAAAGATTTAAGTGATTCGCAATTTCTTTATTGCTTAAACCTTGGGCAACCAGATTTAAAATTTCATATTCTCTTTTAGACAAAATTGTATTTTCTTCATTGCACTCCTTTACTTCCTTTAAGTCCTCTTTTTTTTCTTCAATCAACAGACCTAAAATTTTATTTGCCATAAATGGGTCAATTGGCGCACCACCACGAAGTACGCTGCGAATGGCCATAATAATTTCAAAATCATCGCGTTCTTTCAGCACATAACCCGTTGCACCTGCACTTAATGCTTCTAGCAGCATATCTTCAGTGCTCCACGCTGAAATCACTAAAATTGATATGGTCGGGTCATAATCTTTTAAAATTTTAATAAAATCGATGCCGCTGCCATCGGGTAAACCTAAATCAACCAAAGCAAACGATGCCGATGTGGTTTCAAGTAGTTTTTTCGCCTGAGCTAAATTCTGCGCAAATAAAATTTGATGAATGGTATAGCCGATGCTGAGTAATATCTCATGCAGACGGTTTTGTATTAAAGGATCATCTTCTAAAACAATAATTGGAACAGGTAAAATTAGAGTTTTATCCTCCATTGTTATTACTCCTTGAGCTCATAGTTTTGCTTAAAAATTCTTATTTAAGAAGCTCAATTGATTAAAATTATAGCATATTTTTTTACAAAAATAGCTTTTAAAGATTTACCAAATGGTTTGGTTTATTCAATCAATTGCATTTATTTTTACGGGTTAATCTGAATCTGATGTATTTTAGAATTGCACATCGACACTGAGTTGATCACGATATTCGCCCGCAGGAATAATGTAATTGGGTCGCTCATTCACCACCACACGCACCACAAATTTTTGCTTATAAGGGTCTAAAGGGGTTAATGGCGTATTCCATTCACTTTTGGTGGCACCGCTAATATTCATAGACGTACTGATTTTTTTACCATTGGCATTAATCAAATTGCTATCACCATTTTTATTTAGAAGGTTTCTGGCCTTAAACACGATGTTAAATTGACGATTGCACTCGACTTCAATGGATGTCGCTGCCATATTATCCGATTGATATCTTAGGTTTAAATTATTCAAACTGACTCTTGTAATACCACAGCCTTTATTTGCAACCGCCACGTTGCTGGTAGATAAACATGCTAAGGCAATTAGGCTACAACATAGATATTTTCGCATGGTCTCATTCCTCTATTGACAAGTTAAGTCCGTAACTTGATCTTCATTACTTTGCTCAGTCACTGTCATTGTTAGACTACATTTGTCTGGTGAACTTGAAAAAACATCAAAATGATATTGCCCAGGAATGAGACTATACAAAGTCACTGTGCCATCCGAACCAATTGGATAGACATCGTTTTCTTTGTTATTGACGTGAAGCTCAGAGCCTTTGTTAAATCCTTGCTGAGACTGCTTTAAAGGACGAATGGTAATATTTTTCGCCCGATAAATAGGATAATTAATTAAATAGCCACGTTGGTTTAAACCGGTAACAACGTGCTGCGCGGTTTCAATTTTATCTTCGACAGGCAGTTGGTTTTCATCAAAACGGATTTCAGAAGGCAAATAGGGGATGACATTATGGATAAATGCATAACCTTTACTATTTGTTTTACTCACCAACGAGTTGGTTAAATAGAAGTCTACATCTGGATATTGACCCATTTTAACCAACGCAAAGGCATTATTGACCGATTTGGTTAACGCAAACTGATTGTCTAACCATACCACCGCGCCTTTAAAATTAAATTGTGTTTCGTTGTTTTTACGTCCTTGATAATATTGGAAATTCAAATCGCCCATGTCGGTTTTATACACACCATCGAAGGTGTAGAGCATTTGATTATTTCGATAACTTCCACCTAAGCTATAATCGAATCCTTGTTGCTGATTTGAGTATTTTTGGTACTTTAAATTCGCATCGCCATTGCTTGTTGCCGAAGCATGCACAGCACGTTGTTGGTCAAAACGATAGGTGAGGGCTAAACTTGCACCAGAGTTTTTAATATCACCAAAGGCTTTGAAATAACTGACACTCAAATCTAATTTAGGATTAATATTGCGGTAGATTCCAACAGTAAAAACTTTATTATTCAACGTATTTGATACGTCAAGATTAGGATTGCGATAATAAGATTGCTGTGCATAATTAAAATTAATCGATCCAAAAACAGGGACTTTGCTTATAGCAAGATAGGCTAAATTTTCGTATTTGAGCGTACTGCTGTTCATTTCAAGCGAATCACCAATAAATTTATAATTTTGATCTTGATAACGTGTTCTAAAACCGATGGTTAAATTATTAAAATCTTTGCTAGTAGAAAATCCATAGGCGTAGTTATATTTACTTTGATCATCATGAGATGCCATCACAAGCGTATCGACTACAAATTTACTGGCAATGGCTTGCGTCCACATAATGCCTAGATTTTGAATATCTTTGGAATATGCAGCATTTAAACCTAATGAAGTTTGATTACTAATCCCTCTGCGGAAAAATCCGCTCGCAAAAAAATCTCGGTAATCACTGCTGTCTAAACTATAGTTATAGCGTAATTTACCCATCGAAATATTGTAATCGTTTAATCCTTTACGCAGCAGCTGACTGCTGAGCAAAACCGGAAAAGATTGCACGCTGCGATTTCCAAGAATATCTTCAACGACAATTTCAGCTTGACCCGTTTGTTGTAAATTCGCACCCACTTGCAAATTATAGTCACCCGGAGTGACTTGTTGTTGATAAACACTGACACCATTAATGTATAAATCTACAGTGGATGGGATTTTTGCACTACCACTTAAACTTGGCACATTCCAATAGATAAAACCAGGACGTGTTTGATAATTTGTTCCCCAACTAATACCACCAAAACGTAGCGAATTAATCAGCGGGTTGTAAGGTGTTGTGGTGTCGCCTAAGGTTAAACTGGTCATTTTTTCTGGAAAATCAAGTTGCAAGGTCGTATTTACACGAACGACTTTTTTTAGTGTCGGCTCATTAAAATAAGTAAAAGCATTATTAAACAACCAATAATCTTTAAAAATACCTAACTCGACAAGGGTGTTAAAACGGTTACTTCGGTCATCTTCATCTTTTTGGTGACCATAAAAAAGCTCATAATTCATAAAAGCGCCAAAGTCAGCACGATCAATATGCTGTTCGGTGTCTGCACCAGTTTGATTTTTGAATAAAGATGGCGGCACTTCTAGTTTTAGCGCTTGGCTTGATTCATCAAAATGACTGCTGAGTGAGTCTTTATCGCCAGACACATCACAATAGTTATTATTGCTTGCCGAGCGTTTTAATTGTTTTAAATCCAAATTGTATTCAGACAAAATTTGGCAATCAATGAAATAGTGATCGTCTTGTTTTAAAACTAGAATATCTTTATTCATATTCAGTTGGTTGATCCAAATACCAGCCAAAATTTCTTCAAGGGGCATCTCTGCATAGCTATTTGTGCAGAGGTAGAATTGAATGAGTAAACAGAGTGTACTTTTTCTCTTCATGTCGATGCTCCATATCATTTATTTCTTTTAATTATTATTGGCTGAGTGGGAAGGTTTGTTTTTCAGTATTTTTGTCTGTCATTAATCGAACGCTATATTTTTTCGGATCATTTAATGCCGATTTAAGCGTATAGTTGCCCGCTTTTTGTGCGAGTAAATAGCGCATTTCGTTATTGCTATACACCACATTTTTATTCTGGTCGATCAGTTCGAAATGACTAATTTGCACATGTGAATTAGACAAATTTTTAATATTGATTTGACTGTTTTTATACTGAATATCAAGTTTTAAGTCGTGTTGTTGACCAACAAAAAGGGGCATATTAAAGTTCAGTAAAAAACCAACTTTTGCACCTTCGGTTGCTTCTTGTGGAAGCTCATTTAAAATAATTCGCCAAGTGCCTTCTTGCCCATTTGGCACAATGGTATCAATCGGTTGTTTGAAACCAATACGAATAGATTGCGTTTGCTTGGCCTGCATAATAAAATTTTTAGGATTGATCATGAGCGTTGTATCTGGAGTTAGAATATTTTCGCCATTTTCATCCTGTGTCCATTTAAAGACATGCGCTTCAAAAATCCGTTTTTGATTGGTGTCGGTAGAGGTGAGGGCAAGCGTTGTGCTGCGTTGACGCTTTGTATCATGAATATACAATTGCACTGGTTCTACTAAAACGCCAGCATAAGACGATACGGTGTATAAACACAGACAATACATGAGTAATTTTTTCATTCTTCGCTCCACTTTTATTTTTCTTTTAAAAAGGATGCGAATTAATCGAAATTAATTCGCATACATTGCGATTAATAGCTGACGCTGACTCTATACGTATCTGTATATGTCCCTGCCAGTTGAGTGGCACTTACAGCATTATTTGAAACGGTGACTGTGTAGTTATCAGAAGAAGAACCGTCCATATTGGTGGCCCCCCAACTCACCGATCCCTTTGGGCCAGTGGTAGTAATGGTTGTCGGAATTTTTTTGCTTGAGTCATTATTGTGCTGAACGAAGGTGCTGTTTTGTACACCCGCATTTGCTGTTGAAATATTTAAGATATACGGTGTGTTGGTTGTGACAGTATATTTTGAAGAAACATTGCCACCTGTGGATTTAAGCTCAATTGGGGCTCCTCCAGTAACCTCACATTTTTTAGCGACAACCAGTTTAATTGGAATTTCTAGTTCACAACCTGAGGTTGTTGTACAGTCAGCCCATTTATTACCACCAGGGCCTGGGCGAGCAGCTTCTTCTGCAAAAGCTACATTCATTCCACCACTAACCATTATTGCTGCAAGTGCATATTGAGTAAGTTTTTTCATGGTATCTCTCCGTGTTAATTACATTTTTAATTCTCAACGTGATAATCGTTATTAAGACTCATTCACGTGATTTGGATAAATTATCAGCAGCAGAGAGAGCGGGAAATACCTGAAATTGGTGAGTTAGGTCGATTATTTTAGAAAAAAACTAAATTTATGAAATTTTCCACAAGATGAGAATTGTATATTTTTTGTCTATTTGTTTGTTTTTTTGGTATTAAATGCGATCAACTCATACTGAAAACTAATGAAATCAAATTTGTAAATAAGTTTGTTGAACAGTTGAATTTTAGTTGGGATATCAGTGTGATTTTAGAAGAATGTGCAGACAACGCCCAAGAATTTGAAATTCAGTTTGTAGAGCAACAAACCAAGTTTGGTGCGCAAATGCAGATTTTTAGCGTTAAGCTAGCTCTAAAAAGCGATAACAATCAAAGCCTTATATTGCAATATTTCGTATAATGTATATTATGTTAAATAGCTTATCAAAGATTGCACGTACTGCTACAGCTTCAGCACGTACAACTTCACTGGAGCGATTCATAGCATTGTAATCCCTCCAGTGAAGTAAGCTAATGAACATAATATTCATTATGCCGAAATTCTTCACTATCTCATTCTTGCTATGTGATGATCTAACCGGATAAACATTATTTTTAGCTGCT
>NZ_VTDU01000040.1:0-7479 GCF_035615615.1 Acinetobacter sp. MD2(2019)
AACAGTACGTTATGAGTGTTTAAATCAGCAGTTATTTCGAGATATTGAAGACGTTCAGAACTATACAACAGCATGGCAATACTTCTATAATCATGAACGACCACATATGTCAGTTGATGGTAGACCACCTAATTTTAAACAATAATAAAGGCTTAGGATATTCTACTTATAGATTCGATTAATAATGGGGGTATTACCGGATGACTACACTAACTCCGATCTCACCAGCAAAAGAGATTATAGATATATGAGAATATTTGTACTAACTCAAATTTAAAATGAAGGATGAACTAAAAAGTGTTAATCTTTAGATCAAATTTGAGCTTGTACACTTGAATAATCATGTTATGGCAACTAATTTTCTTTTACTTAAATCAATCACAACAACTTTGATAGAGTCTATTCCAGTCCATTCATGAGCAATACTGTACCAATACTCTTGAAGGGCTGACTCTAATTCAGCCAAGCCAATATTCTTACCACTAATTTCCCACTTCTTATCTATGTTTTGGGCAACTAATAAAAATATTCCACAACCAGCAGTTGACTCGCGCAAATAATCCCCAACTAATTGATTTCTCAATCTTTCACATAGTTTTGAACCACTCCAGCCTTTGTCTAGAATTTTTAATTCAATTGGTACTGGACTGTTTACTGTAGGGTTATCAAGCCTTATATCAGTTCGTTGGCTATTTGCTAACTCATTTTCTTGAGAAATTGAATATTTAGATTGTGCCCTTTTTCTTAACTCGCCAGCAATTAGATTTCTCATTTCTGTTTCTTGTGTAACTCTTTGCCAAGTAAGCCAAGGACTATCGTCACCATTTTCAAGCCAGTCTCTTAATTCAGTTATCCTAAGCAGTGCTAACTCAAATAATTCTTTATGTGTCTTTGGCTTGATATTACCCGAATTTTCAAATTGTAATACTTGCTCAATATTCCATGGTTCAGAATCACCACATGACAAGGCAATATTGTGAGCAGTTTTTTCCAACCAAATGCGTCTATTTCCACTTGGATGCTCTTTTAATAAATCTTTAATTGCGTAAAAACTTTCAGCACAAGGGACTTCTTTCAAATATGTAAAAATTAAATCTCTAGCATCTTGTGCCTCATCTCTAAGCCTAGGTGAATATACTCCTGAGTTAGCTCTATCTATATCATCATCGAGCTTTATATATGTATGCATTAAAGAATATAATTTCTTTAAATATCTAATTTCTTTAACCTTATTGTTTCCTGTTTTTCCATTTATTGAATCTCTTTCACCCATCAAATGGCAAATAAAAACTTGAGATGCTTGTGTAGCATCCTCAATAGTTAACGATTCTAGCCACGTAGTTAAGGACGATATTCCTTCTTCTGGATCACAATCTACATAAACTGCATACCACCATGCTTTGTGCTCAGTTAAACTGAATTCCTTAATTTTTTGTTGGGCTAATAAGCTAAAATCTGACTCTTGAATATCAGAATTTAATAAAATCTGTACTGCATATCTGTAAGTATCTTTATGAAGTAATTTTGAATTTTCTTTTAACCATTCAAAAATTTTATGTGCGATATCTGTATGTATCCAAGGAGCATGATAGATCAGGTCATACAAGATATGATTGTAATTTTGTTCAGTTTCAGGATTTGATGACTCTAGTTCCCATAAAACTTCTTTGTTAACGGCTTCAACAACTTCATTTGGAAAAATTTTATGAAATTTTTCTAGCCATGACGGAAAACCATTTAACTCCCATGAAAGATATCTTAAGGCATTGCTGATTTCATCTGAATTTAATTTACTATAAAATTCTGGATTCTCTTTAAATTCAAGTTCCAATCCTGTTAAACCAAATATTAAATCACAAGGAGTACTGTTTTTCTTTAAAATTTCTTCTGAATGTAATTTAGGTTTATAAACTCGCCAAAACTTTATAGCTGAATCACGATAGGCTTGTGCTACTTCTTGCCCAAATTCAGGAATCAGGTCTTTCCAGTTTTGAAATGCATAACGGTCTGTAGATATTCTTCCATACTCACCAAGTTGATCCATTAACCCAATATGATTGTTTGTTAATTCACCATTTAAAATATGAGGTGAGTTCTTAAGTTGCTCAGGATTATTCTTTAGTCTTTGTATCCAATCTAATTTTTCTTTTTTTTCTGTTAACTCTCTTTTCTCACGTTCTGTTTTTCGCTTAATTTCATCTTCTTCAAATTTTTTTTGCATATCACTTTGAACAGGTACAGGTGTTAGTAAAATTGCTAATTGATCTAAAAGTTGAGGATGGTTTCGACATGCCTCTTGTATTTTGGTTAACATTTCAATTGGTTTGTTCTGTTGTGAATATATTATAAACGCTCGATTTAAGCAGATTAATTTATCATCAACAAAATCTTTAATATCAATATAACTCAATAATCTATCAAAACTATCAGCGTTAAATCTCCAAAAGTGTTCTTGACATGAAATTGCCCAATCATCAGTTAATCTATTCTTTTCTTTTTGAAGAAAATATTCGCGTGCTATTTCAATTGAATTCCAATATAACTTCTCATTAAGATCCGGCCATGTAGGTATAACTTCTCTCAGCCTATTCTTTTCATTAAAATCATCAAAATCACTTTGATGCTCTAGAGCTGTAGCATTAATTAGTATTTCTATTATCCTATCCTCAAGTACTAAGGGGTTACGCTCTCTAATTAATTTTTCAATAATTTGAAAAGCTATTTTTAAAATCCAAGCATATTCTTTCGATATTTTGTATTCTCTTGTATTAAAAAAAGGTTCTGAAGTTAAGAGCTCAGCTATACCAATAAGCAACTCACATTCTAATATAGCGTCAAGATTCTGTACAAATTTCTCTAAGACCGCAGTTAACCCACTATGTTCAAATCTTTTATATAAAGTTGCATTTCTTAAAGACTCTATGAGTAAACTGATAAAGTCTTGATCAGGATCAATTTCATCGACAAGTTCTACAATTAACTGTCTATCTAGTTTTTTCCCGCCTTGATTTAATTTAGTCCAAAGATCGACTTTTTGTTCTCGTCCCCCACATGCCATAATTGCGCGAATCGATACTCTCCTAGAGTACATATTTCTTTTAGCATCAAGCGCAATGGATGTAAGTAAAGAAAGACATTTAGTAAACTTTCCTTGCCAAACCATTCGTCCTAAGAAGAAAATAACATCTTCATTATCATAATAAATTTTTATTAGTGATAAAACTTCATCTTCTAAATCAAAATCAGTAATTTTTGCAATAGAATCATTATCTCTAATTGTTCGATCATCTTGATTTTTTGCAATTCTTTCAACAAATTGTGAAAAAAGCTTTCTACGTACATCTAATGATAACTGTGCAGGGTCACCATTTTCAAAAGCAATTTCTGGTTGGAGTTTCATTACATTTTGACAAATTTTTTCATCCAACAATATTAGCCAAGGAAGTATTGATCGAAGTGAAGGTACCACAATTTTTTCACCAAATTGCTCTCTAAAAAAAAGCCTTTCTGTTGAAAGTCTATCATCTCCACTTAATAAATTTGAAAACCACTGGGCTGCAAGAAACTCTCGAATATCTCTATGTCTAAAACGAACTGCTTCATATACGATATCATTAAAAATAGCGCAACTTAATAAAGCAAATATTTCTTCATCAGTCCAATCAGGAAGTACTTTAGTAGGATCTAAGTTTTTAGTATTGTGATTGGAAGAACGTACATTAATACTAGCTTTACGGGTTAGTATAACCGCAGCTGCTAGACGTTGGGCTCCTTGGGCAAGTTTTTCTGAACTTATATTGATATTACGTCTATTAGAGTCATGTCTATCTGCTAATCTTTGATTAATATTATATTTAATAATTTCTAATCTAGAGCCTAATGCCCCCTCATTTCTCCACTTATCAATAATACTTTCTAAATCAAAAGGCCGTTCAGCAAATTCTAGCAGATCATATCTTTCGATTTGATTAAGTAAAACTGGAACATTTTCTACCGATCTAGTTTCACAAAATTTTTTTATATCCTCTACAGTTAAAGGAGAAAGAGTAAAAATTTTTAGTCCACTTTTTAGTTTTTGATCCTTATCAGATTTACATTGTTCATCCTTGATACCATAAAACAGTTCCGTATTTAAAATTTCTTCATCACTTTCAAATCCCCAACTATAAGGGCGACTTGAAATATAAATGTGAGATCTGCGTGTAGCAACTTTTATCTTTTTTGCAAACTTTTTTATAGCTTTATGAAATTGTTTTGGATTTACTAAACGGGCTTCATCTACCGAGTCTAAAAAGAACCATGCTGGCTCTGTGGAGGCTAACCATTCATTGAATTGATCTTCATCACCAATTTCAAATTCATCAACAAAATCATTATCAATGTCCTCTATTCGAATGAAAAAAGCGTATTTATTATCTGCTTGAATTCTTTTAGCACACTCTTCAAATTCTTTAGTTTTCCCAGCACCAGCCTCAGCCAAAATCACACATCTATATTCAATTAATAAATCAGCCCAACTATTTTTTTCTGCATACTTCATGTTTAGTGAATAATCTAAATTAGATACATCTAAATTTTGATCTGACAATATTGGTGAAAATTTACGATTTAATTGAATATAGTCATTCATAATGTATTAATAAAATTATTTAAAGTTACTCAGAGTATAACTATTATTAAAAAAATAAGGGAGCCTAAGCCCCCCATATTCTGAACATTGATAATTGTTTTCATTTAAAAGTCTGACCTTGGTCTATAAACAGACTCATGATGTTTTCCATGATTAATTCACCACCCTCACACTCCCCTGCAAACCCTGTTGCAGCGCTTGCACATGTGCCACATCATGCCCATGCGAATTTTGCTCTGACACAGATATTTCCTCAGTAAAGAACTCCTCCACCAAATCTCGCCCTTCTTCTACATCCACCTCAAATCTTGCATTGGCAAAGCCTTGTCTCGCCATCTGATCTAACGCATGTTGGTTAAAGCCTGCTGTTTTACTCTGTTGATCAATCTCCTTGGCTGTTTGAATCGCCTCTTGTAAAGAAATGCCCTCTCTTAAGGTTAAGTCCACGTAATACACAGGACTACGATAGCTTTGTGTGGTGGACTTGCCTCTCAGTGTGAGTTGCAGCGGTAGACAAGACAGCAAGCCATTCGATGCAGCGTGGTAATAACTCAAACGTGCTGCCAGCGTGCGAATACTGTTAAAGCCTGTGGTTCTAAAAATGAAACTGCCCAATTCATCTGCTTCATCCAAGTTCACATGTAGTCTTCCATAAGGTTTACAGTTGCCACCTTGTGCCAAAGGACAGCTCTCAGGCGATGGACATGGCAGTTGTTCAATGCCTTGGCTGGTTCTACGCTGACAAGTTTCCCCATTACCAATACAGATGGGTCGGCCTGTTTGTCGGTCAAATAGACTGTACTCCGCCCGTAAGTTCAGCTCAGGATCATTAAAGATCATGCGCACAGGGATTGAGCGTAGTTTTTGATTCGGTGCTTGGGCACGCAGTTGTTCATCCAATGGATGTTTAACCCATCCATCTTTGTTTTGGATTTGCGAGGTAATGGTAAATTGGTCATCTTTTTCAGGCAGACGTTTGCCGTTCTTCTCGACCATTTTGCCAATACTGATCCGTCCTAAAATCGGTGGTGTAATCGCTAAACCTTTAATCATTTTGTATTTCTCACTATTTAATTACAGCGTTAGAGTTTTATCTAGAAGAGATCAAGCAATTGCACAAGACACCTGTTCACGGTCTATCTTGTGGAGAGCAATTGCGAAACTTCTATGGATTGATTCAATCCCGCATAGCCGTTCCAATGCCCGTTCCTCTTTTTAGAGGGACGGGCGAAAGGGGCGACTTTGCGGTTTTTTAGTTTTGTGGGTTAAAAGCCTGCTTAGGCTATGTCTGCCTAATCATCATGGCTGTAGATATTGAAGCGACGACTGCCTTGTTTGTGCTGTGGGAATTGCTCAAGGTATTCAGGGTGCTGTTTAAGCAGAGCTTTACTATCTAGACTGATCGAGTCTTTGGCCCGTTTCCATGTCAATGAGCCTGTTTGAAAAGTGGCGCGTTCACTCTCCTGCATTTTGGCTTGAAGTTGGTTTTTCAATAAATCGAATTGCTCCTGATATTTTTCAATTTGGTTTCGGGCTTGGATCAGTTGAGTAAATTGTTCATTGGCCTGTGGATCTTGAGTGAGATCGGTCAGGCTTAAAGGGATGTGTTCGGGATAGAGCAGTTGTAAGGCTTTGGCTGCTGAGCGACTGGCATCGGCTTCAGGTGGGGTATCTTTTTCTACACACTCCCAGAAGTAACGCTCAGCTTGAATAATCTGTTCAATCACCGATGCAGATCGGGTGACTTTAAAAATGCGGGTTTCATGCCCACAAATCAGGACACAGATATGTGCTGCTTGTTTTCCTGTAACAGCCAATTGGTGTTGTACTTGGCATAGAACATACAGCGGCACACCATCACGCCAAAGTTTAGCCCCATGCTCCCCTGCGGTTTTACATTCTAGAATTTGTACTTCTGGATGACCCACCACGGCATAATCTAAGTTGGCCAACATAAAATGTTTGTCGGGATCAGGATGCTGAAGGATGGCATTGACCCGACGGACTTTGTGCTGAGTATGTTGACTGTAATATTCAGCCACTAAAGGTTCGAGTTGATGGCCCCAATATAAAGGGGCATGTCCTGAAATTTCATCATTGATGCTTTGCGGGATTCGGCCTGTTTTAATCATCCACAGTTCAAGCATCGACATATAGGGATTAAGTCCACAAGCCGCTGCACAATCACTACTGCCAATACCTTGGCGACGGACTTCCAGCCATTCTGCCTGCGTCATATTTTTAGTCTCGACAAAACGTTTTGCAGTAAACAGTTTCGGACGGTTAGCATGTATATTTAGTGTCGCATTGGTAGGTTGAATTACAGCTGAGTTCATAGCGATTTCCTGTCATTGTTAAATTTTGGGCATAAAAAAAGCTGTGTCCGTAGACACAGCTTTGAATAAAAAGGGTTAGGCTATTTTTAGGGTTAAGCGTTTAAGTTGGGGGATGAGCCTGCTTAGGCCAACATGCGTAAAGCCTGTTCAAGTCCACGTTGTTTTAAGTTGGCCCCTGCCCCAAACCATGCTGAATCTAAACGATGGTCTTGACTCATGGCACGACGTTCATGGTCTGCAAATTCCGTCATGCTACACAGTAGGCCATAAGCAGTGTCTTTGGCTGAACTCAATTCCGCACCACGACCTTGTCCATTAAACATGCTCATGACTTTAGACATCGCACGTCCATTGGGTTCAGGTTTAGGCTCGGCTTGAGACGCGACTTTACGATAAAACTGAATAATGCCATCGTCCTGCTCTACAATACTGAGTTTGCTGTTGTTAAAGACAGTATCAAAATAGGCGGCTGCTTCGGTCTGCGTCACTTTACGTTGGCTCAGTTGTTTCATC
>NZ_VTDU01000041.1:0-7350 GCF_035615615.1 Acinetobacter sp. MD2(2019)
ATTGGTAAAGACGGTAGCCTAACGGGTAAAACCACCGATGTTAAGCCAGGAACCGACGTTGTTATTACGGTTAAGGGTGTAGACAAAGGCGGTCAAGTGGTGACAGAAACTGTTAAAACAGTGGTTAAAGACGACGGCACGTATAGTGCAAAATTACCAGAAGGCACCAAAATTGTAGAAGGCTCACCACTGGTTGGCGAATCAGTAAGTACAGACCGCAATGGTAATGCTGTTAAAGGTCCAGGTGAACTTTCGGGTGCAGGTACTATTACTGTTGGAGTCGATAGTCAAGGTAATATTACTGGTAAGGTAATTAATGTTGAACAAAATGCAGAAGTTAAACTTACAATTAAAGGCCAAGACAAAGATGGTAAATCGGTTACTGAAATTGTAAATACAACTGTAGATAATGATGGAAATTATACTGCGCATATTCCTGATAATATTGTAGGTGGTGTCGTAACAGTTAATGCAGAAACAACAGATCGTAATGGAGATCATCCAGTAGATAAAGACATGATTGTTCTGACACCAGAAGATGTCAGAATTATAGATAAGAGTGTATTTGAAGGTACAACTTTAACTGGCACTATTAGTAATGTTCAAATTGATGGAAAATCTTATGAAATAGGTAAACCTATTACGATAGATGGTGTTGGTAAATTAACGCTGAATGCCGATGGGAAGTATACTTTTGAGCCAAGCCTTAACTACAGTGGTAGTGTTCCTACACTTACATACACAGTAACATCAGGTAACAAAACACAACAGGGTGAGTTGAAAATTGGTGTAAATGCTGTAGCGGATCAACCAAGTGTAGGTCACTTTGATGCTAAACCAACAGATTTAGCATTAAACATTCAACAATGGAAAAATGTTAAACAAATTGAAGGACATGATTTATTAAAGAATGGTGGAAGTGGCGCAGACAGTAAAGACTTAATTGCAGCGATTAATAAGTTACGTGATCATACAACTGATCTGACTACAGATATTAAAAATGATGATAGTCAATTAATTACTGTAGATAAAAATGCAACTACAACTGTTCTAGTAGATACTAATTTACCAACATACGATGCAGTTTATATTTCTGGATTCGTATTCTTGGAGGCAGGTCAAACCTATACTTATAACGGTAAAGGAGATGATAGTGCCACTATTGTGATAGGTGATGATGTATCTTCTTTACACGTAAGCTGGGCGGGTGGTAATAAGACAGGTAGCGATGATTTTAGCGTCACTCAGTCTGGTTTTTATAGTTTCCAATTTTATGCACACAATGCTGCTGGGATAGGAAACTATGATTTTCAGGTCAAAAATAAAAATGGTTCTAAAATGCAATACTACCAAGATGAAGCTGCTATTCAGAAGAGTTTACAAGGAACCAGCTATATTTTAGAGAAATATAATGCGGGTAACGATGGCGATGATCATACTGGTTTTTATCCCGTAAGTCTTGGTTATCAGGGGAAATCTACAGAGGCGATTAAGTTAACTGGTGTTGAGCTCGCTGTCACAGATACAGATGGTTCAGAGTCTTTATCTTTTAGCGTATCAGGTCTACCCGCAGGTGCAGAACTTTCATTTGTTGATTCCAACGGTAAGCCTCACACAATTACTGTAGGAAAAGATGGAGTAGCAACTTATATGCCTGCATCGCCATATGATGGTAGTGCAAAAACATATAGTAACTTTACTTTAACTGTCCATGACAAAACTCAAGAACAGCTAACAGCCAAATTTGAGGTTACATCAACAGAAAAATCTAATGGTGATCACGCATCTTCTACCTTAGAGTTTGCTGTAAAAGTCACGGATACAGCAACCAATGTAACAGATAAGCCTACTGTGGATTTTGATGTAGCATCGTATACTGAAATAACTAAAAATGGTGATTTTAGTGGCGGAGCAGGAGATTCCTCGACAGGTGCATGGAAAAAAACAGGTTCTATCAAAGATTTAGGTCGTGGTATCTTATTTGATCAGGATAATGCAGCTGGTAGTGTCTCTCAAACTTTAGAGAAAGAAATTACTTCTCAATCCAAGTTGGTCTTGGACTTAGCATGGAATAATGGTTGGGATGGTAATAATGATGGTGGTAAGGCAGTGACAGCCACCTTTAGCGTAGCCGGTACTGATGTTCTAAAAATGGTAACATCAGAACCTGTTCCTAACTCAGTTACTTACGAGTCAAATGAAGCAAAACAAAGTGATGCCATTAAGTATGCCGAGATTACTGTTTTAAATGGTGCATCAGTTACGGTAGATGGAATAACTTATACTTCAGGACAAACGTTCAAGATAAAAACGTGGGCTGATGTGTTGAATGATACAAATTATCGTGATGATTCAGGCTATATGGCAGAAAAGTGGACAACCTTAGATGTTGATTTACCTGAAAATTTAGTAGGTAAAACGGGTGATGTGGTTGTTAGTTTTGATGGTACAGATGGTACAGATGATATTGCTGTGGGTGCATTAAAAATTGTTGCCCCAAGTTCAGATGCATTTATTACTGCACATAAAGATGTTGCAACCAAGTTGTTTACAAATGTTAAAATGACTGACAGTAACAATGATATAGATAAAATTAAACTTACATTATCTAATGCAAGTACATCAGATAAACTGTATACCGATAATGGTGTTTTATCGAATGTTTTTGATGTGAAAGGCGAGTCAGGAGCGAATGGTTCTTATGAATTAACAATCACTGAAAAAACAGGTGTTACAGCAACTATTGAACAATGGGAGTCAATTTTATCAGTAACGGGTGTTTATTCTGATTCTGCTGTTGATCATAAATTGTCTGTGGTAGTGATTAATCATGGTGGCGCTGAGTCAGAGACTAAAACGATTGACATTAAAGGGGATGTTACAGCAACCAATGTGACAACTCATTCTGACGTTGATACGCAGGCAACTTTATTTGATGTCTTAACTCAAGCTTCTGATATTGCCGCGACAGCAAAAACAGCGGTCATTGATCATACTGTATCGAAGTTGAACGTTGCTGATTTATTAGTCGCTCATGACACAACAACTTCAGATCAATTGGAGGATGTGTTGGGTGCGCAAACGACAGTGGCAACACATACGACACATACCGAAAACTTGGCTGCACTTATAAGTGTGAATGCAAATACTCACCTTGATGATTTGGTGCAAACACAAACGATGATTGGCTAATTTTTTAAATGAATATTAGCTAAAAAAAGAGCATCTTACTAGTTAAGGTGCTCTTTTTTATATCACAGTCCTATACTAAATAAAGTTGAAACTTTCCATTTTTTTAATGATGAAGAGTACTGCTGAAATTCTGCTCTATATAGGCTACCCAAATATAGTCCTGATTTAAATACAATTGAAAAAATGTGGTCTAGGGTAAAGTCGATTAGGAATAAATTTCGTGTAAAAGATGTTGATGAATTGTTTAAAAAATACTGTGACGATTTATTTCGTAATTAGCTATATCTGATTAGGTGTGCAGTTAAGCGCCTCAAAAATATCAAAGCAGCGCTTTCATACTTTTTGTACCTTGGATTCAATCGAACAAGATCGTAGACAAAGAAAAGAACTAAGTTTTAGTTTTTGCTGATTCAAATTAGTTTTCTGTCTTAGTATTGTAGAAGTCTGCGATGTTGCATGAGTGGCATGGCATTACGAATGGTCTGTTGCTGCTGTAAGTCAAAAGGCACGCTAATTAAGCCTAAACCTTCTGTTTCTACGCTAGCTAGAATGCCACCTTCGCTATTTACTGCGGCTGCATGTCCCCATGTTTGGCGTTTTTCACCATGCCAACCTTGTTGTGCTGCACCTAAAACTTGGCATTGGCTGTCTATGGCACGTGCTTGTAATAAGAGCTGCCAATGTTTTTGACCTGTGGTATAAGTGAATGCAGCAGGCGCAGTCAAAATGTTCGCACCTTGTTGACGCAGGCACAGCGCAAGTTCTGGAAAGCGTAAATCATAACAAATCATTAAGCCAATATGACCAAAAGGTGTTTTGACTACTGTGGTTTCATTGCCCGGTTCGAAATTTTTCGATTCTTGATAACCGCCAACGCCATCACTAACTTGAACATCAAATAAATGAATTTTATCGTAGCGTGCTTGCGTGCCTTCAGGGCTGATACATAAACTTGTGGTACGTACACGGCCATTAGGCACAGGCGTGCCATCTGGACGAAAGGGGCAAGGCAGAGTTCCTGCAACGATCCAAATATTATATTGGTGCGACAATTGTTCAAGACGTTGCTGAAACGATTCAAATTGTTCTGCAGTCTCACGTTGCTTACCTGCGGCAAAACAAATGAAATTTTCAGGTAAAACCAATAAGGAGGATCCCTGTTCTTTACTTTGTTGCAATAATGATTCTACGCTCGCAAAGTTCGCTTCAATGTCATTTTGCGAGTTCATTTGTGCAACAGAAAGTAAAGTCATGGCAAACATCCTTGATTGCTGGGATTATCCGAGGTGAGATTCTGTAGTTTCTTCTTCTAATTGATCTTGCTGTTTTTCGAGTTGTTTTACAAGCGGTTCAAAAATGTTTTGGTTACTTTCATTTAATTTCATTAAGGTTTTGTGTGCATCTAAAACCGTTTTTAGCATCTGGTGCTGGGTGGCATTTTCATCAGACAACATGTGCGAACACACAACCGAATCACCGCAGTCGAGAATAATAAACACCTGCCCAAGGCCCATGCTATTCGCTAAAGTTGTAATATCAGGATTCGTCGACAACATCACTGCTTGAATATTGTGCGCTTGTTTGAGCTTAATACCCAATTTAGCCAGAATACCCAAAATTGTGCTGTCTATAAAAGTTGTTTGAGTCAGATCGACCACAGCACCGACAACGTCGTGTTGCTGTTCAATCTTGCTCAACAATTTGTCTAGACTTATACAAGATTGTGCGCGTACTTCTCCGATAATTTTGAAGAAATACGTACCATCTAAACTTGTATATTCAACATGACCTGTTGACATATATATGCCATTTTTAAAGAAGGATTAGAAATTATCCCATAGTGAAAAAATAGACTCAAGAGGGTGATTGTGTAAATATAATGAAAAAAAAGCTATCATTCTGATTTTAAAATTATTTCACTCTGCATAAACTTAATATAGCAATATCATCGGCCACATGCGCAGGTGCTTTGAAGGTATTAGTTTGTAGTTTTTCAACAAGTTGTTGAAATTGTTCATTTAAGCTGCCATCGAAGGGTTCTAAAGCCCCATCAGAGCAAACAATAAAACGCGAATTTTTGTTTAAAATACACTCAAACTCTTCAACTTCTAAGTCTTCGGTTAGGCCCAAAGGAAAGCTACTGGTGTTTAAAATTTGAGGTGGTTGATGCTCATCAAATAAAATGGCTGGTGGGTAATGTCCTGCACTTGACCAACGTAAATGATGGGTTTCGAAATTTAACACCCCTGTAATCATAGTAATGTGCTTTTCAATATTTTCTTGTAGCAACATGCCATTGAGTTTTTTAATTAGTTCGCGCGGAGTTTTAGAGCGCCCATGAAAGGCGGCCATCCATGAAGTGAGTAGACTGCTTGTCACCCCGTGTCCAGAAACATCAGCCAGATAAAAAATCAGTTCTTTGTCGCTAATTTTCCAATAATCATACCAATCGCCAGACAAATACGCAGAAGGTTGAAAAAAAGAATCTATTTTATAATTAGCAATGTCGATGGGGTCGGGCAACAGTTTCTTTTGCAATAATGCTGCAGAGGGTAGGTCTCGACTATCTTGGTTGCGTTTATATTGTGCATCGATTTTACTTAAGGCAACCACAGGATTACGCGGCAAATCATGCCAAATCCATCCTGCTAAAGCCCCTTGTTGCCACGCTTGAGCAAGTGCGCTACCTTCGTGTTCAAATGCCAACACAATGGTTGGCAGGTTCCACTTTTGTGTTAAAAAATCTTGAACATCTGCAATGGCAATAATGCTTTGATCATAAAGATGAATATCCTCAACATGAATCATTTGTAGACTCGGTAATGCATCTAAAACTTTATCTAGATGCGGGATGGTACGAGTAGGTTGAATGAAATACATAAATGAGAACGTAATCCTGAGAAAACCAATTGAACTAAATTATAACGATTGCTGTCTGTTCATCATCAAGATGTCGGTGCATTATTGATTCAATGGATCATCATCAACAAACGACACCTGATCATCTTTGCCTTGGCGCTGTGCAATTTGGAAATGTTTACGTTGTAAATAAGCATCTCTGATTGCCGCGTAACGATCGCCTTGTAGTGATTGATCAATATCTAATAAGCTGCTGCGTAAATCAATAGCGCCGAGTGCAGCATTCGTCCAATATAAACCTTTATAGTCATCAAAGATATAACGCTGCGGCTGTGCTTCAAGATCAACAATAGAGCCTAAACCATCCCGTACGGTGCTTGGGCCAAAAAATGGTAGCATTAAATATGGACCAGAAGGCATGCCATAATAACCTAATGTCACACCTAAACTTTCCGATTGCTGATCTAAGCCTAAGCGTCGTGCAGGGTCTGCTAAGCCTAATGTTGTTAATGTATTAATGGTAAAGCGGCCCAATGTTTTTAGCGCACGTTTAGGTTTCCACTGTGCAACTTGATTCACTGCATTCCAAGGCTCGCCTAAATTATCTTTAAATCCACGATACGACCCACGAACGTCTTCAGGAATTTTGGTTTGATATTGCACCGCAATTGGACGTAGTACATGTCGATCTAATGCATCATTAAACACAAAAACTTTACGGTTAATTGTTTGTAACGGGTCTTTTACTTCGTCTGGTTGTTCTGCATTGGCGTCTACTTTTAATTTGGTGATGGTTTCATGTGTTATTTCTTTTAAGTGTAAAAATGGCGACGTATGTGTTTTCGTGGTTGTTGTGGTTGTAATTGTACTTGTTTCTGTATCTGCTGTTTGGGTGGATGTTGATACCGCATCATCTGCCGATGCAATACAGCTTAGACTAAGAAGACAAAGCGATGATCCGAAAATAGAAAGTTGATGCATAAAATGCTTCCACAAAATAATAGCGATCTTAATATTGTTTAGTTTATAACATGAAATAAAAGAAAGGTGGATTCGTTAAATAAAATACAGCGTTGAATTGAGGCTTAAAAAAGAAGATAAAAATAGATAAAATAAAAATAATAATAAAAACAGCAAGTTAAAATTTTACTGATTAAGGTTTGAACTTTTGGATAATTAAATTATAAAAAAGGGTTGTGTTGGGATGGGAATGCTGTAGAATGCACATCCATCGGCGGTGATGAGAAATAAAACTTGTTGATAAACAGTTAGTTAGCACGAAGTGTTGGTTTTTGGGTT
>NZ_VTDU01000042.1:0-7066 GCF_035615615.1 Acinetobacter sp. MD2(2019)
TCCAATTCTCTGACAACACTCTCCTAGATGTTGAGGCGGTTAAAGCGTTAGTCCTGTTAGGTACAGCTGAGGCTGATATTCTTCAAGCCTATGCATCAGGAAGTACAATTTCTGGTGAATCTGGCGATGATATCATCACGGGTAATGCAGGCTCTGATCAATTATATGGTGGTGCTGGTTTAGACAAACTGTATGGTGAAGGTGGAGATGACCATTTAGAAGGTGGTGCAGAGAATGACCAGCTTTATGGTGGCGCAGGTAATGACACCTTGATTGGAGATGAGGGTGATGATCATCTTGAAGGTGGGACAGGTAATGATACGCTTCAAGGTGGAACTGGCAGTGATACCTTAAATGGTGGCGAAGGTGATGACGTTCTCAATGGACAAGAAGGCAATGACACCTTAAATGGTGGTCAGGGTAATGATACTTACCTGTTCGAACTAGGATGGGGGCAAGATATCATTGAGTTTGAAAATAAAAATCAAACAGATATCGATGCAATCGTATTTATTAATGTTGATCCGAATGATTTAATTATCCGAAAAATTGGTCAGGATATGGTGATAAATCATCGTATTACGGGTGATCAATTGATTGTTCAGTCTCACTTTAGTAACTCATCCAATAAACCAATTAATCGTGTACGTTTTGATAATGGTATCGAATGGAATGAATCTGACCTCAATGTGCAGGCTGTAAAAGGTACTGAACTCAATGACATCATTGAAGGGACAACAGACAGGGATACCATTCATGCCGGAGATGGGGATGACACGATTAATGGTAGTTTCGTTTCTACAGATTCACCAGAAAGCCAGTACTTTGTATATGGTGGAAGTGGCAACGATAAAATTGATGGGATGGGCTATCTAGATGGTGGTACTGGAAATGATGAAATTGAAGGTATTGGCCATCTTCTAGGCGGTGATGGAAATGATACTTTAGCTGGACAAGGTGTTTTAGAAGGTCAAGCAGGCGATGACATTATTAATGGACAAGGTAAATTGTACGGAGGTGAGGGTGCAGACCATTTAGCAATAACAAGTTTGGGGCTTCATGAGGCAGGGCTGCTTGATGGTGGTGCTGATGATGACATCCTAGTCGTTGATGTTGACCAAAAGTATTTTGTTGATGATTTTAATCAAGATGAATTCATGCAAGATGCTGATGGGTATCATGTTGTACAGGGTCCAAATCAATCAGAAGAGCGTAACTTTGTATACGTACAAGGTGGTACGGGCGACGATACAATTTATGGCTCATTCGGAAATGAAATCTATCTATTTAATTTAGGTGATGGTCAAGACACAATAATAGAACGTCGTGAGGGGCAGAATTTTAATAATGTTGCTGTTTCCTTCGATATTTTGAGATTAGGTGCAGGAATTATTCCAACGGACATCGGCTTTCATCGTTTCGGTAATGATCTAGTCATTAAACATGGAAGTAATACGGATCAGTTGACCATTCAAAATTATTTTATAGGTGGTCATCATAAGATAAATGAAATTCAATTTGCAGACACAACAGTTTGGAACAATAATTATATTGAAAATCATGTGACTTATCATGGTACAGAGAACAATGATGAGATATGGGGATACAGAAATTCTCATGAAACTTTTGAATTGGGCGCTGGTAATGATAAGGTTTATGCTGGAGCAGGTAACGATGTTGTCTATGGTCAATTAGGCGATGATACGTTATGGGGACAAGCAGGTAATGACACTCTTTATGGTGGTGCTGGATCCGACTATATAGAGGGGAATGAAGGTGTAGACACCCTTCATGGTGAGGATGGTAACGATACCCTTTATGGTGGTGCAGGTGATGATGTTCTTTCTGGCGGTGCGGGTAATGATATCCTCATGGGTGGTGCTGGAACTGATTACTTAGATGGCGGTGAAGGTGATGATAAATATTATTATTATCTGACTGATGGTGCGGACGTAATTAATCAAACAGGTGGCGGTGTTGATGTCCTTTGGTTGATGGATTATGGTATTACACGAAATCGTATTGGTTTCACTAAAGAGGGCAATGACCTAATCCTTACGATTGATCAAAACACCAATCAATCTGTGAGAGTCGTGGATCATTTCCTTGGTGGTGAGAAGGCGATTTCTTCTGTAAATGCTAATGGACAAGCATCAATTACAGCAAAAGATATCAACGGTATTATTAAAGCGCAAGAATATGGCGGACTATATGATACTGTTCTTGAAGGATCAGCTAGTGGTGAAACTATTCATGGTACTACTGGAAATGATCTGATCCAAGGCCTTGATGGTAATGATACGCTTTGGGCGCAAGCAGGTAATGACCGTTTGGAAGGAGGCTCAGGTAATGACTACTTGGATGCTGGTGCTGGCAACGATACCTTGGTTGGCGGTGCTGGCAATGACACACTGATTGGAGGTGCTGGTAATGATATCCTTGATGGTGGTACTGGCGATGATAAATACTACTATTACCTTGCAGATGGTAATGATGTTGTTGATCAAACGGGTGGCGGTTCTGATGTTATCTGGTTGATGGATCAAGGAATTACTGTAGATCGTATCAAGTTCACCAAAGAAAATAATGACCTACTCATTACGATTGACAACAATTCAAATCAAACTATACGGGTAAAAGATCATTTCTTAGGTGGTGAAAATGCGATAACAGCTGTACAGCCGAATGGTGGTTATACAATTACCGCAGCTCAAATTGCAACTCTGGTGAATACCTCAGCAGGAGGTACAGAAGCACCAAATTCTACAGGTGATACAACTTATAATTATACCAGTGGCTTACTAACCATTACAGAGCAATCTGGTGTGGATAAAGTTGTCTTTGCAAGTGGAATCACTTTTAGCCAAATAAGCTCTAATCTGATTAAGTCGGGCAATGATTTAATTATTAAAGTGAATGGAAGTAATGCAAATAAAATTACAGTGAAGAGCTTCTTCTTGGCTGGAGATTATTTAGTTGAGAGCTTCCAGACGACTACAGGTCAACAATTGTCTGCTGAGCAAATTTTTGCGGCATATGGTATGGCAATACCAGAACCTGAAGTGCCAATTGAGCCAGAGACACCAAATGTAGTAGGGGATACAACCTATAACTACACTAGTGGGGAGTTAAATATCACGGAACACTCTGGTAATGATAAGGTCATCTTTAAAAATGGAATTACCTTTAGCCAGGTTGGGAACTATTTAACTAAATCGGGTGATGATCTCGTTCTTAAAGTAAATGGCAGTAATACCAACAAAGTCACGGTCAAAAACTTCTTCTTAGGTGGGCAGTATTTAGTCGAGACATTCCAGTTTGAGACAGGAGGTAAACTTACTGCAGAACAAATATTTGGTGCTTTTGGTATGACTATACCAACTAATCCAGAGCCGGAGAATTCGACTGATCCTGAAGCATCAAATGTTGCTGGAAATACGGTTTATGATTATTCAAATGGTGAATTAACCATTACTGAGCAATCTGGCACTGATAAAGTCATCTTTAAAAATGGAATTACCTTTAGTCAAGTGGGCAACTATTTGATGAAATCAGGTGATGATCTCGTTCTTAAAGTTGATGGTAGTAATACCAATAAAGTGACGATTAAAAACTTCTTCTTAGGCGGACAGTATTTAGTCGAAACATTCCAGTTTGAGATAGGCGGTCAACTTACTGCTGATCAAATATTTGGTGCTTTTGGTATGACCATGCCGTCAACAGCAGAACCTGAGAATCCAACTGAGCCTGAAGCTTCAGGTGTCATTGGTAATACAATGTATGAATACACTACTGGGTTATTAACCATTACTGAGCAATCTGGCACTGATAAAGTCATCTTTAAAAATGGAATTACCTTTAGTCAAGTGGGCAACTATTTAACTCAGTATGGAGATGATTTGATACTCAAAGTAAATGGTAGTCAAACAGATCAAGTAGTTGTGAAGAACTTTTTCTTAGGTGGAGCATATGAAGTGGAAAGCTTTGTCTTCGAGACAGGAGGTAGTATTTCTTCGAGCCAAATTTATCAGGTGTTTGGTATTAGTAGACCATTAAATGCTGAAGATGAGGTTGATACTGTCATATCTGGAGACACCAGTAATAATACATTTACAAGTGATGTCACTGTGAGTGAGTTATTTATTTTAAATGGTGGGCAGGATATTCTGAAGTTAATTCAGAATTCTTCTGGAGAAACTTTAGTGGACTATGTAAGTGATTTCAAGGCAACTGAGGATAAATTGGATTTATCAGAGTTCTTAGACAGTAACCATGTGAACTCATCAAATATTCAGGATTATCTAGGTGTTTCTTATGATGCTGATCTTAAATCAAATACAGTAAGTGTCCGAACTGATTTAAATAGTAGCTCTCAAGATATTTTAGTTTTAACAAATCAGTCGGAATACCTGTCTGTACAAGACTTACTAATAAATCAGGCTGTTATGTATTGATAGCTTGATGTTTGTATTTTTATAAATTTTAATTTTTTTAGAAAAGAGAAACCCTTGCTTAGGCAGGGGTTTTTAAAATTTAGAAGTTTATTTGGTTGGTATTTAAAGGGGAATATTCAGCACTGCTTTTTATCCGACAGAATTCGAAAAATAAGAGTGCGGTTATAATATTTCTTTTTTAAGATATTCCAGAGGAGATTAAGCATTTGTAATAATTTAACTATAAAACAATAGTAATCCAATCCATCATTGGACGACACTTTGATAGCAAAAATCAGCCCAATCAATCATTAAACTTTTACGTTTCTCTAAATACGCTCCACGTAAATAAGCAGCTTCTACTTCATCTGGTAGTTTATGAGCTAGGACATGCTCGCAAACCTCACGAGGGTAGTCAGTTTTATCGGCTGACCAGTCACGGAATGTAGAACGAAAACCATGTGTGGTAATTACTCGATTTTGTTTAGGATCAATATAGCCTAAGCTATTTTCCTTAAGTTTCTGTTCATGCATCCGTTTGATCAATGTCGTCAAGGACATATCAGAAAGCATTTCACCACTACGAGGTGCAGGAAATATGAAATCTTTAGGCTGGGCAAATTGATGAATTGATTCAAGCAAAACAATAGCTTCTTGGGATAATGGAACACGATGTTCCTTATCGGCTTTCATTCGTTCTTTAGGGATGATCCAAATTTTATTTCTAAAATCAATTTCCTGCCATTTTGCCCCAAAAATCTCACCAGAACGACAAGCAGTTAAAATTGCAAATTCCAGAGCTTTGGGTGAAATCCCTTTTTTCTGTCTCAAGTGCTGGATAAATTCAGAGATCTGTTCATAAGGCAGAGATGGGTGAGGGCGTGATTCTTGTTTTAAGTTACCTAGGATAGGTTCAAGATTACCTTTCCATTCAGCTGGGTTGTCACCTTCAAAATATCCCATAGCCTTGGCATAATCAAAAATGGTTTCTATACGGCCACGAATACGTTTAGCTGTTTCATTTTTATCAACCCAGATAGGCCTAAGAACTTCGGCAATATCAACTTTAGTAATGGTGCCAATACTAATATCACCTAAAGTTGGGTAAATATAGGTTTCTAATGTAGAAGTCCATTGACCAATATGTTTTTCATTTTTGAGTTCTCGGGTTTTATTTGCTATAACAACTTTTGCACACTCAATGAATGTTTTATCACGTAATTTCTGGATATGTAGCTTTGTAAGTTGTTCCTGTTTATGTGCAATCGGATCTACACCGCTTCGTATTTGTAATCTTAATTCAGTTGCTTTTGTACGTGCTTCGCTTAGAGAAACTTCAGGATAGGGGCCAAGTCCAATATCACGGCGATGAGCTTTTAACTTTCCTTCTTTATCTAGCCGTTTTCCCACAACTACACGTAAGATCCAAACACGGGAGTTACCTTCAATATTTAAACAGAGTCCATCGACCCCGCCTACCGAATATCTACCAGTCTCTTTAATTCTTGCTACAGTGAGTGCAGAAAGCTCTTTGGCTTTTTTTGGCATATTTATTACCCCTCAAAATACCCCACATAAAATACTGGAAATGATTGGATTTGACAAGACTTAATAGGATTGTTATTTTTGTAATATATTGATAAATATATTTTTATTGTACTAAATTGGACAGGGTGAGACTGCTGTTATACGGACACCGCTTCCGCCACATTGAAGTTTCTGACACTGTTTAGCACTATATAAGTATTTGACTTATAAGGTTAAAGTTAGAAATAAGCTGTATAACAGTCTATGACACACTCCGTCAATGAGCAGTTATAAAGTAGTAAAAAATGCAGTAAGATGATCTCTTACTGCATTTTTTTTGTTTATACGTTATGACTGCACGTGGAATTAATAAACTGACTGCTTTACAGGTTAAAAAAGCAAAAGCAAACCCTGATAAAATGTATAAGCTTCCAGATGGAGGTAATCTTTACCTACGTATTGATACCACCGGTAGCAAATACTGAACCGTACCGGATTTATCGGAGACATTTTATCTAAGTTAGGCCACCTGACCTAACGGATTTATCTTAGCATAGTACATCGCTTCATATTCAAATGGTGATACATATCCAATTGCACTATGTAGCCGTTTTTTATTAAACCAATCCACCCAATTCAATGTTGCCAGTTCAACATCGGATAGACCCGTCCAATCAGATTTCAAATATTCAATCACCTCCATTTTGTATAAACCATTCACTGTTTCAGCCAAAGCATTATCGTATGAATCACCTGTAGTACCGACAGAAGCTTTTACATTCGCTGCCTCTAGGCGATTGGTATAGCGAATCGATAAATATTGCACGCCTCGATCGGAGTGATGAATCACATTCTTTGGCATACCTCGATCATGTAATGCTTGCTCTAATGCATCGAGCACCATATTCGTATTCATACGTGTTGAAACTTTCCAGCCTACGATTGCTCGTGAAAATACATCAATAATAAATGCCGTATAGACCCAGCCTGAATTGGTCTGAATATAGGTGAAGTCAGCCACCCAAAGGTTATTCGGGTGTTGTGCCGTAAAATCACGTTTCACTAAATCATCTGCACGTTTTTGATCATCACGGCTACGTGTAGTT
>NZ_VTDU01000043.1:0-6859 GCF_035615615.1 Acinetobacter sp. MD2(2019)
CTGCTGAATACGGACGAGAAGCTGTTTCAGGGGTGTCGTTGTATTTAGAACAAAGTGCGCCCATCGCATCAAACAATAAACTTTGCGACCAATGGTCTTCTTCACCGCCACCGGCAAGCATTAAATCTTGTTTGCCAAGTTGAATCAGGTTGTAGGCATAACCAATGGCATCGGCAGAGGTTGCACATGCAGAGGTAATAGAGTGCGCAACGCCTTGTAATTTAAATGCCACGCCAACGTTTGCTGTAATGGTGTTGGTCATGTTGCGCGGTACAAAGAACGGGCCAACTTTACGCGCGCCTTTGGTTTCTAAAATTTCATTCATTTCAACCACAGACGCCGTTGAACCACCGCCTGAACCACCGGCAATACCATAACGTGGATTGCCTTCTAAGTCGGCTGCAGTTAAACCTGCATGCTCAACAGCGGCTACCGCTGCATTGTAAGCGTACATCGCACAAACGCCCATGAAGCGTTTTAATTTACGATCGATATTATCAAATTCTTGTTCTGCTGCTGCACTGACATGGCTTTTGAAGTTAAGGTCAGCATATGTTTGGTTGAAGCGAGTCCCTGAAACGCCATTTTTTAATGATTCAGTGACTTGTTCTAAAGAGTTACCAATGCATGAGTTGATGCCCATACCAGTGATTACAACACGTTTCATCTAATGATCCCTTAATATGGTGATAATGTTGAGTCAGCGCAGATTAATAATATGCAAAAGCCTGAAATTTAAGCGTTAATAAACGCACTACTCATGTTTACAATCCTTTTTATAATAACAGAAAGCAATTTTAAATCTTATGGCAAATCATATAAGCCTGAGTATACACAAGCCATATTAAGTCAAAAGTCATTTACTTAACTAAAAGATACATAATGTAGTTGAGATAAATCACAGCAAATTCTAGTATCTATAACAGATTAAAGAAAAAATAATGGAGTGAAGTCAATGCCAAAACAGCTGAATGAACACCCACAATCGAAGCTAAACCAGACTTTGCGAGTGGCTAAAAAGCTCAGTGGCGCAGGACTTAAGATCTTAAATCAACTCAATACAGCACAAGTCGCCCCAGTAATTTCCAAGCCTGCGGTTGCAACTGTCATTGATGGGATTGCAACTGAACCTAAAATCGCCGATCAGCAAAATGTCGATCAAGTTTTGGGGTCGTATTTACCTTATTTGTCGCAACGTGCTTTGGGACGACATCATGGCAAAATGCTACAAGCAGCACAATTATTATCGCCCATTTCTATGACCGATGTGACAGGGTATTTATCTCAGCGTTTAGGGGCATGTGCTGATCGCTTAAGTAGTATTGAGCAAGTCTTAGAACAAGCGGGCGTAAAAGATTTCAATGAACTGCGCCAAGATCTTTCCCGTTCTGGACGCTTAAGTAATGCCTTAATTGAGCAAAATAAATTATTTGCCGTAACCCAAGGTGCATTTGCGGCGGTAACGGGCTTTATTGGTGTTGCTGTGGATGTGCCAAGCAGTTTAATTTTGGCATTGCGCGTGATTTACCAAACCGGTCGAGCTTATGGGTTTAGTCTTGAACAGCAAGAACGCGAAATTGTGGATTATATTTTTAAACAGATCAGACTGGACTTATTGGCCGAAAAACAAACCTTGTTATTTGGCTTAAGCACGGTCAATCAATTGTTAAAGCAAAATGATTTAAATCAGTTACAACATTTGCTGGGATCAAATAGCAATGTCGATTGGTTGAAAAATGTTTTAAGTAACAATGAAGGCGAACTGAAATGGCCGTGGTTGAATCAATGGTTACAGGTGTCTAATGTTGCTCGGCTTACACCTCTTGTCGCGGCAAGTATTGGTGGTTCGTATAACTGGCGCTTTATTCAAGATGTTGGACAAAAAGCACAGCACGTATTTTCTGTGGCAAGGGATTATTTAAACCAAAATCCGAGTTCAGAACTTTCTATTATCGAAGCCTATCAACACGCAGTTGCCGCTGTGCCGCCAGAGCAAGCAACATCTATAGAGCTGTTTGATGAAAACCCGGCGGCAACGATGCCTAAAGATACCTTAACGCCAACACACGCAGCCTTGAATGTGAATCCTGATGCTGAGTTAAGTGACGTGGAGTTAAATGAAAAGGAATCAGCAAAGATTGATGCGGCACCGTCTGAATTAACATCTTCTACAAATGAAGCTTTGATCGAGCCAATCGAGGAAAAAACACCGGCCCAAACAGCGCTTAAGCCACGTGCGCGTAAACCGCGTACAACCAAGGCCAAACCAACCAAGTAAGCTGTTTTATGTTTGAAAAGTCAAAGAACGGCAGAAAATACCGGTATTGATACATTTATTATGGCTATTTTGTTAGCACAACGCCGTTGAATATTGACCAGTATGGTGTTTTTGCTTACAATTGTTTGCCCTCAAAAAGTGGTTTTATCTTTTTGAGGTTTTTTATTAACGGGAGAATTGCCATATGGCAACAACGAATCAGTTGATCCGTAAGGGTCGTACAACTTTGATTGAAAAATCAAAAGTTCCTGCGTTGAAGGCTTGTCCACAACGTCGTGGTGTTTGTACACGTGTTTACACAACTACACCAAAAAAACCTAACTCAGCAATGCGTAAAGTTTGCCGTGTTCGCTTAACTTCTGGCTTTGAAGTTTCAAGCTATATCGGTGGTGAAGGCCATAACCTACAAGAGCACAGTGTTGTTCTTATCCGTGGTGGTCGTGTTAAAGATTTACCAGGTGTGCGTTACCATACCGTTCGTGGTTCTTTAGACTGTGCTGGCGTGAAAGATCGTAACCAGTCACGTTCTAAATACGGTACTAAACGTCCTAAGAAATAATCTTAGACGTTTGAACCAAGCAATCCTTTAGCGTTTCGCTTGTTTGAATTCTTAATAGATTTGTAATTCAAGCGACGTATAGTAAGGCCAGCGTAAAGTACATGACACTTGTACAATCTGCTGGATTATCCTGAAGTGTCATATTATTAGGTGTATTAAAATGCCAAGACGTCGCGTAGTCGCTGCTCGTGAGATCCTTCCGGATCCAAAATTCAGTAGCCAAACAATCGCTAAATTCATGAACCACGTAATGCAAGATGGTAAAAAATCTGTTGCTGAAGGTATCGTTTACGGTGCTTTAGAACGTGTTCAAGAAAAAAACAAAGTAGACCCAGTTGAATTCTTTGAAGCTACGCTTGAAAAAGTTCGTCCTATGGTTGAAGTAAAAGCACGCCGTGTTGGTGGTGCTACTTATCAAGTTCCTATGGAAGTACGCCCATCCCGTCGTACTGCTTTAGCGATGCGTTGGTTGGTAGATGCTGCTGCTAAGCGTTCTGAAAAAACTATGGCTTTACGTCTTGCTGGTGAGTTGCTTGACGCAGCTGAAGGCAAAGGTGCTGCAATTAAAAAACGTGAAGACGTGCACCGTATGGCTGAAGCGAACAAAGCCTTCTCTCATTACCGTTTCTAAGCGGATAAAACAGTCCCTAATCAGGAGAATATTCATGATTACAGTTGTTCGATTTAACATCGCACTTTACCCAAATGGGGGCTGTGCGGGTATTTAACCCAGACGTGAATATTTGTGCGCATCAATTTCTATTGGTGCGTCCTGTTTTAAACATCATACTTTAGGAATGTAAGAATCATGGCTCGTCAAACCCCGATTTCTCGTTACCGTAACATCGGTATCTCTGCGCACATCGACGCAGGTAAAACTACAACGACTGAACGTATCTTGTTCTACACAGGTGTATCTCACAAAATTGGTGAAGTACACGACGGTGCAGCAACAATGGACTGGATGGAACAAGAGCAAGAACGTGGTATTACCATTACTTCTGCTGCTACAACTTGTTTCTGGTCTGGTATGGGCAGCCAATTTGACCAACACCGTATCAACGTAATTGATACACCGGGACACGTTGACTTCACAATCGAAGTTGAACGTTCTATGCGTGTTCTTGATGGTGCGTGTATGGTTTACTGTGCAGTTGGTGGTGTACAACCTCAGTCTGAAACAGTATGGCGTCAAGCAAACAAATATAAAGTGCCACGTTTAGCATTCGTGAACAAGATGGACCGTACAGGTGCAAACTTCTTCCGTGTTGTTGAACAAATGAAAACACGTCTTGGTGCGAATCCTGTACCAATCGTTGTTCCAATTGGTGCTGAAGATACATTCCAAGGTGTTGTTGACCTGATCGAAATGAAAGCGATCATTTGGGATGAAGCTTCTCAAGGTATGAAGTTTGAATACGGCGAGATTCCTGCTGAATTAGTTGCTACTGCTGAAGAATGGCGTACCAACATGGTTGAATCTGCAGCTGAAGCTTCAGAAGAGTTAATGGACAAGTACTTAGAAGAAGGCGATCTTTCTAAAGAAGAAATCATCGCAGGTCTTCGTGCACGTACATTAGCATCTGAAATTCAAGTCATGCTTTGTGGTTCAGCATTCAAAAACAAAGGTGTTCAACGTATGTTGGACGCGGTAATTGAATTCTTACCATCGCCAACTGAAGTTAAAGCGATCGAAGGTGTTCTTGACGATAAAGATGAAACTAAAGCATCTCGTGAAGCATCTGACGAAGCTCCGTTCTCTGCGCTTGCGTTCAAAATCATGAACGACAAATTCGTAGGTAACTTAACATTTATCCGTGTTTACTCTGGTGTTCTTAAACAAGGCGATCCAGTGTACAACCCAGTTAAATCTAAGCGTGAACGTGTTGGTCGTATCGTGCAAATGCATGCTGCTGATCGTCAAGATCTTGATGAAATCCGTGCAGGCGATATCGCTGCGTGCGTAGGTCTTAAAGATGTTACGACTGGTGATACTTTGTGTGATGAGAAAAACATCATTACACTTGAGCGTATGGAATTCCCAGAGCCAGTAATTGCACTTGCCGTTGAACCAAAAACTAAAGCTGACCAAGAAAAAATGTCAATTGCTTTAGGTCGTTTGGCGAAAGAAGATCCATCATTCCGCGTTCGTACAGATGAAGAATCTGGTCAAACGATTATTGCGGGTATGGGTGAGCTTCACCTTGACATCATCGTTGACCGTATGAAACGTGAATTCAACGTTGAAGCGAACATTGGTAAACCAATGGTTGCTTACCGCGAAACGATTAAAAAATCTGTTGAGCAAGAAGGTAAGTTCGTTCGTCAAACAGGTGGTAAAGGTAAATTCGGTCATGTATATGTTCGTCTTGAACCACTTGATGTTGAAGAGGCTGGTAAAGAATATCAATTCGTTGAAGAAGTTGTCGGTGGTGTAGTCCCTAAAGAATTCTTTGGTGCAGTTGACAAAGGTATTCAAGAACGTATGAAGAATGGTGTCTTGGCTGGTTACCCAGTTGTAGGCATTAAAGCGACATTGTTCGATGGTTCTTACCATGATGTCGATTCTGACGAATTGTCGTTCAAAATGGCAGGTTCTTACGCATTCCGTGATGGTTTCATGAAAGCAGATCCAATCTTGCTTGAACCTATCATGAAAGTTGAAGTAGAAACTCCAGAAGACTACATGGGCGATATCATGGGTGACTTAAACCGTCGTCGTGGTATGGTTCAAGGTATGGACGATCTTCCTGGTGGTACTAAAGCCATTAAAGCTGAAGTTCCTCTTGCTGAGATGTTTGGTTACGCAACTCAAATGCGTTCTATGTCTCAAGGTCGTGCGACATATTCTATGGAATTTGCTAAATATGCTGAAACTCCACGTAACGTGGCTGAAGGCATCATTTCTAAATTCCAAGCTGGCGGTAAAAAAGGTGACGATGAGTAATCTTTCGATTACTATATTGCCTAACTAGAATTTTAGTTTAAAACCTATTGCTCATGGGTGATCCTCATGAGCAGTTTATAAAGGAAGATCATCATGGCTAAGGCTAAGTTTGAACGTAATAAACCACACGTAAACGTGGGTACAATTGGTCACGTTGACCATGGTAAAACAACTTTAACTGCTGCGATTGCAACAATCTGTGCAAAGCACCACGGTGGTGAAGCGAAAGATTACTCGCAAATCGACTCAGCGCCAGAAGAAAAAGCGCGTGGTATTACTATTAATACTTCACACGTAGAATACGATTCTCCAATTCGTCACTACGCGCACGTAGACTGTCCGGGCCACGCCGATTATGTTAAAAACATGATTACTGGTGCGGCTCAAATGGATGGCGCGATCCTTGTATGTGCAGCGACTGATGGTCCAATGCCACAAACTCGTGAACACATCCTACTTTCTCGTCAGGTTGGTGTACCGTACATCGTTGTATTCTTAAACAAATGTGACCTTGTAGACGACGAAGAGCTTCTTGAATTAGTAGAAATGGAAGTTCGTGAACTTCTTTCTACTTATGACTTCCCAGGTGATGACACGCCTATCATCCGTGGTTCAGCTTTACAGGCATTGAACGGCAACGCTGACCAATATGGCGAGCCTGCAGTTCTTGCACTTGTAGAAGCGCTTGACTCTTATATCCCAGAACCAGAGCGTGCAATCGACAAAGCATTCTTAATGCCAATCGAAGATGTATTCTCTATTTCTGGTCGTGGTACAGTAGTAACTGGCCGTGTAGAATCAGGTATCGTTAAAGTTGGTGAATCAGTTGAAATCGTAGGTATCCGTGATACTCAAACTACAACTGTAACTGGCGTAGAAATGTTCCGTAAATTGCTTGACGAAGGTCGTGCAGGCGAGAACTGTGGTGTTCTTCTTCGTGGTACTAAGCGTGAAGACGTACAACGTGGTCAAGTACTTGCTAAACCAGGTACAATCAAGCCGCACACTAAATTCGACGCAGAAGTATACGTACTTTCTAAAGACGAAGGTGGTCGTCATACTCCGTTCCTTAACG
>NZ_VTDU01000044.1:0-6238 GCF_035615615.1 Acinetobacter sp. MD2(2019)
CATAGCCTAAGCACGATTCAAAAACGAATACAAATATAAATCTCTCAATAGCCTCATGCCTTCGGGTATGAGGTTGTTGAGCAATTTATTTCAACCACAGTTCACCACACATTTAAATTACAGAGGATACCAGTATGATTAAAGGTTTAGTGATTACACCACCGATTTTAGGACGAATCAGTATTGGCAAAATGATCGAGAAGAACGGCAAACGCTTGCCTGAAAAAGATGACCAATTTACCCTTACCTCGCAAATCCAAAATAAAGACGGATGGGTTAAACATCCATTAGATGAACAACTGCGTGCCCAAGCACCCAATCAAAAACTGCGCTCAATTCCAGTACGGATGATCTTTAATGATCCTGAGCTGAACCTTCGGGCGGAATACAGCTTGTTTGACCGACAAACAGGCCGACCGATCTGTATTGGTAATGGCGAAACCTGTCAACGTAGAACCAGTCAAGGCATTGAACAGCTTCCATGTCCATCCCCTGAAAGCTGTCCTTTGGCCCAAGGTGGCAACTGTAAACCCTATGGCCGATTACATGTGAATTTAGATGAAGCAGATGAATTGGGCAGTTTCATTTTTAGAACCACAGGCTTTAACAGTATTCGCACGCTGGCGGCACGTTTAAGTTATTACCATGCTGCATCAAATAGCTTGCTGTCTTGTCTGCCTTTACAACTCACACTCAGAGGCAAATCCACCACGCAGAGCTATCGCAGTCCTGTGTATTACGTGGACTTAACCTTAAGAGAGGGCATTTCATTACAACAGGCGATTCAAATGGCCAAGGAGATTGACCAACAGAGTAAAACCGCAGGCTTTAACCAACATGCGTTAGATCAGATGGCAAGACAAGGCTTTGCCAATGCAAGATTTGAGGTGGATATCGATGAAGGGAGAGATTTGGTGGAGGAGTTCTTTACTGAGGAAATATCTGTATCAGAGCAAAATTCGCATGGGCATGATGTTGCACAGGTGCAAGCGTTGCAACAGGGTTTGCAGGGGAGTGTGAGGGTGGTGAATTAAGTGTGAGTAGGGTGTTTATATAATAAATGCCCTACTTTAGTCACCATTTTGGAATTTATCAAAAATCATTTGAAGCTAATTTAATGATAGACTGAAATTGAGAATAAATGTCATTATTGTTTTTTTCTAAGTATTGCTGAACATTGTTATTTGCTAGCATTTTTTTTAAATAGCCTATACCTAACACTAAATTTAAAGTGTCTTGAGCATAACTTGGTTCAAGTGATTTTATCTGAAGGTGTATATTGGCCGTATCTACTTCCATTTTTTTTATTGCTTCAAAAGATCCATTGTTTTTTTTCGATGGCTTCATTACTTCAATAAGCATGTTTTGAGGTGTAGTCATGAGTAGTGCTTTTGCATAAGGAACAGTTAAATTATTCATACTGATCATCAGTTCTGCACATTCAATTTGTCTTATTGACTTCATTTTTCGTAGTAATGAAAAAACATTTGGTGATAGCTCTCTATCTTTAAGTAATTCTATAGCTTCAGGGCAAATACCATTTAAGAGGTTGATTTTAGCGCGAATGGCTTTGATTTCAATGTTTAAAGCAGAAGCTAGACGCTCTTTATCGACACCTTGATCAATAGCACGTCGAATCATGAAATGTTCCTGAATTGTTGCTAAGCGATTGATTCTTTTATTGTAAGTGTAATTTTCGTTATCAGAAGAAATTATGCAGGGAACTTCTGTAAATTCTAGTTCCTTTAGAATTTCAAAACGAATATGTCCATCTAAAAGAATGTATTGCTTTTTATCTGTTGTGAGGGTCACTATAAGTGGTTCGATAATACCAATTTCTTGTATAGATGCTTTAATTTGCCGATATTTTTTTGTATAGGTAGTACTTTTAAGTACTGATTTACTTGATAAAATATTATTGGTTTTGATGCAAATAGTTGACAGTTGAAATGCAATATTAATCTTTTGCATGCTTATTTCCTATTTTATTGATAATTGTTCATCCAAATATTGAGGCAAGCTATCGAGTGATTCTGCTCTTAGCAAATTAAAGAAATTTTCATCTTTTCTTAAGTGCGATAATGCACCAATAATAAATGTTAGACATTGTTGAGTGTGTGTCGCTCTTTTAACGAAATTCTGTTGCCTTTCAAACTCTTTCTGATAAGTTTTAACAATATCATTAGCTGAAATTTTGCTTGTTTTTGAGTTAGGTGTGTTAGAAAGATTTTTACCAACTAATTGTCTACGTTCTAAAACTTTTTTTGCTTGTAAAAGTTGATGCCCCTTTAGTTCGCCACTTTCATATGCATCCTGTAGTGCTTCTTGCATTTCAGTATTATTATTTGCAGTTGTTGTTATTCTTAATGCAATACTCAAGGGAATTTTTTTTTGTTCAACTGCATAAAGTAAGCGTTCCTCTCCATTTTTTAGAAGTGTAATAATTCCTTGGATATATACAGGAGCTAGGCCTGTCTTTTTAGAAATATCATTTTTGTCATAACCCAAGTCAGATAATCGTTCAATACAACTTAGAAACTCCATTGCACGATGCTGTCGTCGAGCTATATTTTCAACTAAGCTCATGATTAATGCTTCTTCTTGACTAACATCAATGATTCGAGCTGGAATTTCAGTTGCACCAAGTTGTAAAAATGCTTTTATACGTCCCTCGCCACAAATTAATTGATAGGGATGATTTTTACCTAAATTCTTTGTGACCGTAATAGGTTTTTTTAAACCTACGTTACTAATGCTCTCTACTATTTCAGCAAATACTTTTTCATTCCTTTCTCTGGGGTTTAGAATTTCAATTTGGCTTATCGGAATTAAGCAAATCGATTCATTAAAATTTGATTCTATATACTTTTCCATTTCACACGTCCTGCCATTCCAATTAAATAGTTTAAGTTTTCAAATCTAAAGCTTTCTAATTCAACGGGATTAAATTCATTGAGGCTAAGTTTGTTACACATAAAATTGAGTTTGGGTAAAAGGTAATAATCTTTAATCGTTGTGTTCGTGCAATCTAAACGTACTACAACGGATATATCGGGATTTAGCATCGTGTCAAAGCGCACTTTCCAACGATAATTTCCACTGCTAAGTTGGTGGCAACGGCTAAGAACTAATGAAATATGAACTTCAGCATTAATAGAAATAAGATCACTTAAAGGATCTTGTTGAATATTTGAACCATTTAATTTAGCCATTTCGCTGATGACATTTTGAGTTATTTCAGGATGTAGTTTTCTTAAAAATTTATTGATTTTAATATAGTTATAGTCTTTTTCAGGTTTAAACCCAATTAATTCATAAGCTCGGAGTAGGCTTCCAAAACGATTGGCATAGACGCCCGTTTTTGGTATGTTGTCAGATTCATTGATGATTAAGCCTGATAAAAAGCCATGCTTTTGATATAGATTTTTCAATAAGTTCAATAGCTCTTCATCTGTATATTTTCGTGATCTTTCTCGAATAATACCTTGTGCGGTATAAAAAACTTCCAAAGGGACAATAGCTTCAAATGCTTGATCTTTCCTAATCCATTGTCCCTCAGGGTTAGATACATGTGTCTTTTTAAGTTTGAATGATGTTTTATTGAAAACATTGTTTCCAATATACTTTTCATTGGTCAGTACTTCATGCACTGTATTCCTAGTCCATGCACGGTCAAAGTCTGTCTTGATGTTTTCTAAATTTAGTTTTTCAGCAATTTGAGATTCTGATAAATTATGCTGAATAAACCATTCATAGATTTGATGGATGATTTTGGTTTCTTCTTCTGGGCCAGCGACTAAAATGACACGATCCATTTGGAAACTTTTATGTTCCCCCATTTTTAGTAAAGTTTTTAAATTTCCGTGTTGATCGACCAAGGCACGTCTTAATCCATAACCAGCTGTTCCACCTTGCCTAAAGCCCATTTCAATCAAACGGCATTGACCAATAAAGACTTTGTTTGACAACTCTCGACTATATTCACCTGCCATGGTTCGCTTAAAACTTTTCATAATATTAGAAAAATTTGTGCCATCGTTGGAAAATTGTTCAGCACAATATATGATATAAATGCCTTCGCGCTTGCAGATGTATTCGTAATAAGCACTTTCATCTGCATCTTGAAAACGCCCCCAACGGCTTACGTCATAAACTAAAATAATTGCAAATTCAGCTTGATGGGATTCAACATCCTCAATTAGCTGCTGTAGTCCTGAGCGCCCATTTAAGCTTAATCCACTTTTACCATCATCGGCGTAGGTTTTGATAATTTTTATGTTGTGGTTATCTGCATATTCTTGAATTTTATCGGATTGGTTTAAAGTTGAATATTGTTGGTGATCTGTAGACATCCTGACATAACGTGCCGCTAATATCGGCTGTTCTGGTTCATTTAATTGTTTTGAATTATTGGAATTTGAATCCATAACAGTGGCCTTAGTTGGATTTATGCAATAAATGTTAAATGGACAAAAGCGATAATGGTTATGAAAAAGAGAACGAAAAATAATAGGTGAATCAGTTATTAAGCTATAGCTCAAATGTTAGCGTCAGTTTAAAATTGAATTGTGACTCTGTTGTGACTATTGAGTAGATGTTTTTTACTCAAAAAAACATTAAAAATAGCAATTAATCTTCTGTTTTAAAAAGAAAATTTATTAAAGTTTTGATGATTTGGCTAAATTTTTTGTTTCAAAATTACAGGGAGTTTTGCAAGCAGATGGTGTTTAGCTTAATCATGAATGTTATCGCCTTCATTGGATAACCATCTTGAATCAATTTACTGAACGAGATAAATATCACACCTAATTCACACCAGAAATTCTGAAAATGATAGATATGTCTGGTTTTTAAATGTTCGTATAACAAAGCTATAGTGTACTATAATCATAACTAATTAATTGTTTATATAACATTCATGGCATGCTCTAGCTAACATTGAACTCACCTTATAGCTCATAGATCGTAATTTGAATTTTAAAAGAAAAGTAGGGAGGTTTGGAGTATAAGGGCGGTGAATTGATACTATGATGAAAAATGGTAGAAATGATATTTTTATTTTAAATAAATTTTTACTATTGGTTGAAAAATGAAAAAATTGTTATAATGTTGTTAATTTAAATAATATTAACTGTGTGATAATGATACGGCTGTCAAGTTATAACATGAGATTTTTTTTAAAAAAAAGTGCCATATGGATAGGAATTTGGAGTGTATATGGTTTGAGCTATGCTGCTGATCCCATAGATGTACAGCAATCACAATTACAAGCCGATCAAAGCATTCGCCAACAACAACGAGATGATGCTCTACAAAAACAAATTCAACCCGATGTAAATGTTAATCTTGGTCAACCTACAGCATCCATCTCTGCACAACAACTTCAATATTTAAAATCCCACAGTGAAAGCACGTGTTTCGAGATCAAAAAAATTCATTTACAAGGGGATGACGCCGCACACTTTCTCTCTGCTTTTAATGAAATTACCCAAGGTCAACATAACATTATTGGTCGCTGTCTTGGGGTTAAAGGCCTGAATCAAGCTTTAGAGTTGGTTCAAAATAAAATTATTGCCGATGGTTATGTCACTACACGCGTGCTGCTGCCGCCACAAAATATTGCATCGGGTCAGCTTTACGTTGCAGTGGTTGTAGGTCGTGTTGATCAGGTGAAATTTGCCAAGGGTACTTCTGCGCGTGCGCATCAAATCAATGCCTTGCCGATTAAATCGGGTGACTTACTAAATATTCGTGATTTAGAACAAGGCCTTGAAAACTTTAAACGCGTGCCGACCGTTGATGCCGACTTTAAAATCCAGCCTGCCGAAAATAATCCTACTCCGGGCTATAGTGATGTGATTTTGGCTTGGCAGCAGAGCAAACCTTATCGCATCAATTTAAGTGTAGATGATGCGGGTTCAGATTCCACGGGAAAATATCAGGGCACAGCCACCCTATCTTTAGATCATTTACTCACCCTGAATGATCTTTTTTATATCAGCTATAACCATGATCTCGGTTGGGGTGATTCAGGCAAACGTGGTACCGATGGATTTTATGCCAGCTACAGTATTCCATTTGACTACTGGTTATTGAGTAGTAGTTATAGCAAATCAAACTACCACCAGACGGTCGCGGGTGCCAGTCAAAGCTATGAATATAGTGGAAAAAGTGAATTAATCGGTGTTGATTTATCAAGGGTGATTTATCGAGATTCACATCGAAAAACCACATTCGG
>NZ_VTDU01000045.1:0-5672 GCF_035615615.1 Acinetobacter sp. MD2(2019)
AACAGTACGTTATGAGTGTTTAAATCAGCAGTTATTTCGAGATATTGAAGACGTTCAGAACTATACAACAGCATGGCAATACTTCTATAATCATGAACGACCACATATGTCAGTTGATGGTAGACCACCTAATTTTAAACAATAATAAAGGCTTAGGATATTCTACTTATAGATTCGATTAATAATGGGGGTATTACCGTTTTTTTATAAATAGAATAATTTACAACAAATGGATTTTTTGATTAAATTTTATACTCTATTGCTAATCTACATCATTGTTTAAGTGTTTTTTAAGTTAATGCTTATACATTGCAACTATGAAAGCTAGACTCATATTTTATGGTTCACAGGCCAATTACTAAAAAATCTGTGTTCAAATAAAATGATTGCATGAGTATTTCTTATTGATTCATTTGGCTAAATTTTTCAGAAAATTTCAGAAAAATGACTGTTATAGACAAATTCTGTGTACATTAATGTAAATGAGTCGCTTAATTGAAGAGTTAAACTTATTTATGTTACAAGTAGAGTGAATTCATTCACTTATTAAGTCGAATTAGAGTGTGATGTATGGCCAAAATATTAATTATCGAAGATGATTTTATGATTGCTGAATCGACCATTACTTTATTGAAATATCATGGTTTTGATGTTGAATGGGTAAATAATGGGGTCGATGGTTTAGCAACATTGGTCAAACAAAAGTACGATTTAGTGCTTTTGGATCTTGGTTTACCAATGATGGATGGTATGCAAGTACTCAAACAAATTCGACAAAAAACACAAATTCCAGTGTTGATTATCTCTGCGCGCGACCAACTTGAGAATCGTGTGGATGGTTTAAACCAAGGTGCAGATGATTACCTGGTTAAACCTTATGAATTTGAAGAACTTTTTGCAAGAATTCAAGCATTATTGCGCCGTGCAGGACTTGAAGCGCAAGCCACACAAAATGATAAAGTGTTAGTCAATGGCGATTTAGTGTTAGATGTAGAGCAGCATATAGCCAAATATAAAGGCCAAATGATTGAATTGTCCAATCGAGAATGGGCCATTTTAACGCCATTGATGATGCACCCAAACAAGATTTTCTCGAAAGCCAATTTAGAAGATAAGTTGTATGACTTTGACAGTGAAGTTTCAAGTAATACCATAGAAGTCTACATTCACCATTTACGTGCCAAACTGGGTAAAAATTTTATACGCACCATTCGTGGTTTAGGTTATCGTTTAGGGCATCATTCAGTTTGAGTTTTTTATGTCAAAACGCACATCATTAAATACAAGATTGGTTTTATTTACATCATTCTTAAGTTTTGCTATGGCATGTGTTTTGATGTTTTCAACCTATCATATTGCCATTCAAGAGCTAACCCGTATTTTAGATACGCAAATGGAATTTCTTGCAAAACGAGCAACAGGAGTTCAACTGCAAGAAATGCATGGTCGCTTTAATCTTGATCAAAATGAATTAGATAAAGAATTATTGGTTGATATTTGGTCTTACAAAGATCCAGCCGAGTTAAATAAAAACCCACTATTGTTACCTCGCGTGAAAACTGCTGGATTTGCCCAGCGCGAAACAGATAGTGGCACTTGGTATACCTATGTATTACCGACCAAAGATTTTCAAATTCAAGTGAGTCAGCACGAACGCGTGCGACAAGTTTTGGCTTTAGAATTGGCAGGCAGCATGGTCTTGCCGTATATTCTGATTATGCCTGTCGTACTGCTGTTTATTTTCTTGATGATTCGCCGCAGCCTGAAACCATTAGATGATATGAAAAATGAATTGGCTCAGCGCGATTCTAACGAACTGAGCCATATACAAGAGGCGCAATATCCAATTGAATTGTTGCCTGCAGTACATGAAATTAATTATTTATTCGACCGCATTTCAAAAACACAGCAAGAGCAAAAACAGTTTATTGCAGATGCTGCGCACGAGTTAAGAACGCCTATTACAGCATTAAATTTACAGACAAAAATTTTATTACGAGATTTTCCAGAAAATCATGCGTTGCTCAATTTAAGTAAAGGGCTTGCACGTATTCAGCATTTGGTCAGTCAGCTTTTATCTTTAGCCAAACAAGATGCCTCAATTAATGTGGTCGAAACGCCAAAAATGATTTGTTTGAATGACGTGGCCTTAAATTGCGTTGAACAGCTCATGAATCTGGCTATGGAGAAAGAAATTGATTTAGGTTTTGAGCGTAATGATCGGGTGGAGTTGTATAGTTTTGAACCGACATTACATTCAGTTATTTATAACCTCATTGATAATGCCATTAAGTATACCCCTGAAGCAGGATTGATTAATATTTCGGTCTATTCGGGTAAATTACAAGATGCTTATATTGTGATTGAAGACAGCGGCCCTGGTATTCCTGAGGCACAATACGAAGAAGTATTAAAACGTTTCTATCGCGTTCATCATCATTTAGAAGTGGGTAGTGGATTGGGCTTATCCATTGTGCAAAAGGCGACACAACGAGTCGGTGGTGAATTAACTTTTGCCAAAAGTACCGAATTAGGTGGCTTAAAGGTGATTGTGAAATTGCCATTAAGCATATCTTAAAACCTACGCTACACCTGTTTTAAGTTGTGTAAGAATTTTAAAAAAATCTTCATCCGCTTGCCATCATTACCAGTTTTTTCAACTTTTACTTTATTGAGCCAGCCAAAACGGCGTCCGATTTTAATCAGTTGATCAAGGCTATTGGGTTGGTCTTGCAGTAAATTAGAAAAATATTGCTCTACAATGACGCGCTCTTCTTCGTTAAAGCGAAATGCCGTAGAAAAAGTAAAACATAACCAATCTCGTGCTTGGCAAGTTTCTAGATCAAGTACGGTGTGTGGATCTGTTTCAAAATCAATAAAGGCAATATTGGAGTGACTATCGATTAAAATATTTCGACCAAAGGCTTCGCTTAAGTAATTATCTTGTACATGTATTTTCTTTATTTCTTCACACGCACGTTTAAAAAAACCAAAGCGTTTTTGAAAATCGGGTTCATAAGCGAGCGCATGATCAAGCTGTTTGAGTTGGTCATCATTTGAGGCGATATCTTGAATTAGCAAGCCTGAATCTGAAACGGCTAAAATTTTAGGCACATTCACGCCAGTTTTTGCCAAGCTTTCAATACGTGATGCCTCGCAATGAATGGCACTTGCACCACCATAATTAGGCACAGGGGTGAGAATTTGAATATTGAATAATTTAGCGCCCCAAGATGCCAGCAGATACAGCCATTTGGGGTGGCGTTTAGATGCCTTTTTCAGCCAGACTTTTATGCCATCAATATCGTAAGATTTAATTGAATTAATTTGAGCGGATACATTTTGGGCTAAAAAATCTTGATATTTCTGCATATGAAAGGGCGAGCATCGCTTCAGAAGAACCACGTATTTTACGTGAAAAATTATAGCGATGCTATGTTTTCACTGTGGTTCCTCTGTTGCAATCAATAAGATGAGGTTTTTAAAATGCTGGTTTTGAAGATTTAAAACTTACTTTCTTCAGCATTGGCAGAAATGCGATGAATTGAGAGATCTGCACCACGATATTCATCTTCTTGACTCAAACGGATACCTATGGTGGCTTTTAAAATACCATAAACAGCTAAGCTGCCAATAAAGGCAACGGCAATCGCTGCAATTGTGCCAATCGTTTGTACAATAAACGACACATGACCTAATCCACCAAGCCAAGTTTTGCCAAAAATGCCTGCTGCAATGCCGCCAAAAGCACCACAAACACCGTGCATAGGCCAAACACCGAGTACATCGTCCACTTTAAGTTTGTTTTGTGTATAGGTGAATAGTTGAACAAATAAAATTCCTGCAAATGCACCAATCACCAAAGCACCAATGGGGTGGACAATATCTGAGCCTGCGCAAATTGCGACCAAGCCTGCTAATGGTCCGTTATGTAAAAAACCTGGGTCATTTTTACCCATAAAGTTTGCAGTAAGTGTGCCGCCAACCATGGCCATGAGTGAATTGATCGCCACTAAACCTGAAATGGCATCAACGCGTTGCGCACTCATGACATTAAAACCAAACCAGCCAACAATTAAAATCCAAGATCCTAAGGCTAGAAATGGAATGGATGATGGTGGGTGAGCTGCTGCAATCGCGCCATCTTTACGATAGCGCCCATAGCGTGCACCTAAAAGTAATACGGCCGCAAGCGCCATCCATCCACCCACGGCATGTACCACAACAGATCCTGCAAAGTCGTGAAATGTTTCGCCGAAATATTGTTGTAATGCATCTTGAAAATGAAAGTTGTTGTTCCAAATTATGCCTTCAATGAATGGATAAACGAGCCCCACCAAAATAAAGGTTGCAATAGCCTGAGGCTGCATTTTGGCACGTTCAGCAATACCACCTGAAATAATTGCAGGGACAGCGGCGGCAAAGGTGAGTAAAAAGAAGCAGCGCATAAGGTTGTAGCCGTGATCTGAAGCAAGCGTAGGGGCGTTATGGAAAAAATGTTGTCCATAAGCAATGTAATAACCTGCAAAGAAGTAGGCGATGGCTGAGATGGAAAAGTCAGACAAAATTTTGCTTAAGGCATTGACCTGATTTTTATGTCGAACTGTTCCGAGTTCTAAAAACGCAAATCCTGCATGCATTGCTAAAACCAGTACCGCACCAAGAAGTAAAAAAAGGAGATCTATATTTTGCATAATGTGTTCAACTTGAGTGCTTGATTTGTGTTTTGACGAATCATTATTGTGTGAATGCACTAAAATGATTCCAAAAACAACCAAAAATAAAGCAACCAACATGAGAGATAAAAGAGTTGCTCACTTAAAGCAAGAAATGCACCAATTTATTATTTTTGATCGTTAATGGGGCGAAAAATGCCCTAAAAAGTTAGTACGCTAGGGAGAGGGTGAAAAGGTAGCGTACTAACTAAGTTATATTAGTGATATAACTGAATTATTTATGAATATAGTAGGTTGCATAACGTGATTCTTCTTTGTTGGTCTGCCAGTGGCCATATCGTATAGAGCCATCCCAGTAATATTCATGACCACGGATATGTCTTAATTCACGACCGTTTAAGACATCATATGAACATTCTTTGCCGGTCGCGACCTGCATCCCTTGGAAATCACCACTCACCCAACGGCGAACAACGACTTGAATAGGTTGTGCATAGTAGCCCGGTTGAATATTGACAGTCCATGTAAAGCTGGTTGAGAAAGATTGCTGACGATCGTATTTAGCATTGAAATGAATCAGAGAAAGATAATCACCAATGATTGGCAAGCCTTTAGGCATATCTAATGACGTGCCTACACCCCAAGAATATCCTGTTGTTTTGGTTTCATTCCATGCATATGAGCAGCTAATCGTTCCTGTATTGGTGCATTTGAAAATCGGTCCACGCCAAATCCAATCGTCCCACGTTTTGTTGGCTTGTGTTTTGCCTAGTGCCCAAGAGTCTTTGTCTCCTAATCTTGCTGCATTTTGTGATTTAGTATCACTGATACAGGTTGTTGCAGATGCGACATGTGAGAACAGAACAGAACAGATAGTGAAACTGATCAGAGTTGTTTTTCTAAGAGCTGACATCGTATAAATCCTTATAGACCGAAAATATTCTTAGTGGTATTCGAAGGTGCAGATGAATTCGTGGTTGAATCGCTATCTGATAG
>NZ_VTDU01000046.1:0-5191 GCF_035615615.1 Acinetobacter sp. MD2(2019)
CATGTCGAAATTCGCTGGTTATTTGTCGATACGCTTTAATAACGTTATTTTTTAAAACATATGTCACAAATTCAATTTCTAAAAATATTCTTTGCGCTTCAGGGTTCGATCGAATTTCATATTGGTTCAATTCTGCATTAAAATCTAATAAGTAATCCAATACGAATGAGCTTGCATGCTGATCATCTGCTGCATGACTATACGTCTCATACAGGGATTGAAATACAGAGGATTGCTCTGCTACGGGCAAGGTCATCTGCATGTTCTGATTTGATACATCTAGATCAGGTTGTTGACCTAGAGATTGCGTAGTGACTTGTTGCAAGTACTGACGATCAACATGAGAGGTCGTTGTATTACTCATACTATATGCTGGTTGAGTCATGATAATATACTTCTTTGTAAGATATTACCGCCTAACGAATTTCTTATTCATCTTTTATAAAAGTAAGAATGTAATTCATATAAATCAATGATCTAAGTTATGTCTATTGATATTTAATAATCTCATGTATATAGATTAATATCATATAAATAACACAAATCGTTAGGCGTAAAAAATACCGTAATCACATCACCTGATCATCAGGCTATTACAGTGCTTTAGGGCTAAAAAGGATTATTGTTAGCTGTCAAGATATCGCTCTTGTCTCATCAGCTTTTTTAGAATTGAGCCAATCAATAACATCCTGCTCAAACCAGCCTACAGCGGATAGGCTCAATTTTATCGGTCGTGGAAATGAAGGATCATATCGCTTCGATTTTGGATTCATCTTGTCATAGACACTTGATCTACTTAGACCAATCAACTGCTTCAAATCACCCATGCGCATCATTCGGTGAGTTTTCTTTTCTAAGGTTTGCATTGCTTACTCCGATTTCAATCTATATGTATGTCTTCGGATATCAATATCCTATAGAATCCTCGGAAACATCAGCAAAACAAAATTCCTAATTGTTAAGTAGCGTATATAAATGAGTAATCCAACTTTTGATCATGAAATTTACAGAATAGCCCATCCTGTAATGCAAACCTTAGTCAAACAAGCTGTGAAAGCAAGAGAGTTTCAAACTAATTTCCCAAACCTCTATAGAGAGTTGAAAATAATTAAGACTGTACTGTTACAGCGATTAATGGATCTTTTAACTGAAAAGTACAATCAAAAAATATCCCTACCTGCTGAAAAAATAAAAGAGGAAGTAATAACAATTGTAAGCGGTAGACAGTTGCTAAAAAAAGTAATCGCTTATTGTCAAGTAAAAGAACTTTATGATGAAGATATATTTTTATTAGGCCACTTACTGAATCCTAATGAGCTAAAAGATATTTTTAACGAACTACATGGCATTTTTTGGGAACATATCAGTAGATATGAAAGAAATACAAAATTATCTGATTTTTCTACCAAATTTAAAGAAATCTTAGACAAAGAGCATTGCTTAGCTGATTTGCTACCATGTTGGGATATCAAGCAGTTATTTTTAGACTATTGTAAAATCTATATTGAGTACCATCAATTTAATAATAATAAAAACATCAAAGGTACAAATATTGATCAAAAACCTACATTCGAAGAAGCGAAGGCCGTAGTTAATCGATTAAATCTATATGACACACCACTACAAGGCTCAAAAAAATCATTTATTGAACAGCAAGGCCTAGATGGAACTTCAAAAACAATAAACCTTCATCTTAATTTAGAAGAGGATCCTGAAAATCTACCTGCACTCTTAAATAAGTTTATATATAAATTTATGACTACAAGGTTGGATGTAAGCAGAAATGGAACAGATGCCTCATCGAAAATTGATAATGAAGTTGTTAAGAAAATTCATAGCTTAAGTACAACTTTAGATGAGTGGACAAATTCGATTGAAGTGCTAAAAAGAGCTGATGCCATCCTTACTGCACTTATTAGCCTGATTTACTATGACAAAATTTTTGAAACACAGATCATGAATGGCAATCCTCATAAGTTCGAAGAGGCAAATTATTATGAATTAACGATTAATGAAATTAGTCGTCTAGAAAATCAACCTTTTATGCTAAATGCTATCGATCGAGATCGTCGTGATTCAGTCAATTTTACAGGCATGGATTATTTGTCAGATCTATTTCAAACAATGTACGAATTATTTGAAAATGATAATGAACTAAAAATTTTACCATCGCCAAATAGCGAGAAATTTATCAGTTGTGGCATGGATGGTAAACTTTATGAACACACATTCAGCAAGGAAAGTCTAAGCAAAAGCCTAAAAGCCATGCTTAAAAAATTATCACCTGATCATTTACATAAAATCATTAGTCTCTAAGGCTGCCGACATCTTAACAGCCTGTATGATCGCCACGGCATCAACAGGTTTTATCACTTTAGATTGCTTGTTTTCACCTCATTAATATAGGTAGATTTATTTTTTTACAGTCTACCTATACTTATGATTCAAGAAAATCGTATCACTAGAATGTATAAAATCAATGCATTTTTTTTGAAGAGAAAGTTAAAACATCTGACTATAAAAACCACTGAAGACCAATTATCTCAATAATTAAACAAGGTCATGTATACCCATTAAAAAAGATTTATTCACGTATATCTATAAGTTAAAAATAAGTTTGAGATGCTAATGGAAATTTTACTTAAACCAATACCCTGTCCAAACCAGTAGGAAGGTATCCTTTTAAATATTGTGTAATCCAAAATTTGATGAGGGGTAGGTTGAGGGGTAAATATAAAGATAAAAAATAAGCCCTTGTAAAAACAAGGGCTTATTTAAATATTTGGCGGAAGCGGTGAGATTCGAACTCACGGAGGACTCACACCCTCGTCGGTTTTCAAGACCGGTGCATTAAACCGCTCTGCCACGCTTCCAATGTGCGCAATCATATAAGTAAATATATTTTTTGGCAAATCTTTTTTTAAGGTAAAGCCTTCATTCGATCAAAACACATCCAAAGCATAACTTAACAGCACATAAATCACCCTTCACCAAATGCAATCAAGCACTTTTCATTTCAATGCTACTATTTATATACGCTTTCCCCTACAATCTGCGACTATTGTTTCGTTCTTTATCTAAAGGCACAGCTTGCTATGAAAAAACAATTAGGTCAGCTTACTTTTAAACTTTCAGGATGGGATTACCATGTGCCTGAAAATATTTTAGAAGATAAGCAAGTGATTGTCGGATTCGAACACAGCTCAATGATGGATGCTGTGCTGTCATTGGCTTTATTTCAAATTATGGACATCAAAATCCACACCCTGATGAAAAAGGAATTATTTAAAGGCCCATTTAAGCCGTTTTTAAACGCCATTGGTGCTATTCCGGTCGATCGTAAATCGAGTCAAAATATTGTTTCTCAAATGGTCGAGCTATTTAATAGCAACGATAAATTTAACCTTGTCATCGCCCCTCAAGCCACTCGTGCCAAAGATGGCGAAACGCGCAAACCAATCCGCACAGGGTTTTGGCACATTGCTAAAGCGGCCAATGTGCCTATTATTTTAATGTATGCCAATCCACGCACCAAGCAAGGCGGCATTATTGGTAAAATTTATCCGAACAATTTGGATGAAGATTTGCAAACCCTAAAAGAAAGCTACAAAAAATTGGCCGATTTAGACATTTTAATACCGGAACAGCAAAACACTTAAGATTGATAGGGATTTAATTAAATCCTCTTGGTGAAATAAAAATGGTTATGCTAAAATCACGCGATTTTTGATATGGCATAGACCAATCTTTTAAGGAGCATATTTACATGGCCGGTCATTCCAAGTGGGCAAACACTAAGCATCGCAAAGCAAAGCAAGATGCCAGCCGTGCTAAAGTTTTTACCAAATATATTCGTGAAATTGTTACCGCAGCAAAATTAGGCGGTGGCGATGCCGCAAGCAACCCACGTTTGCGTGCTGTAGTTGAAAAAGCGTTATCGGTAAATATGACTCGTGATGCCATCAACCGAGCAATTCAACGTGGTGCCGGCGGTGAAGATAACGACGATTTAAACGAAGTAACTTATGAAGGTTACGGTGTCGGTGGTGTTGCTGTTTTAGTTGAAACCATGACCGACAACCTTAACCGCACAGTACCAGACGTACGTCATTGCTTTAGCAAAACCAATGGTAACTTAGGCACCAACGGTTCAGTATCTTATCTATTTACTAAGCGTGGTGAAATCACATTTGAAGATGTGAGCTTAGAAGATAAAATTATGGACGTGGCTTTAGAAGCTGGTGCAGATGACATCGAAATCAACGAAAGTGAAATTCTTGTCATTACTTCACCTGAAAGCTTTGGTGATGTGCAAGATGCGTTAGCTGCAGCAGGTTTAAAATCTGACAATGCAGAAGTGGTCATGAGCCCGTCAACGAAGGCCGAAATTACAGATATCGACCAAGCAAAACAAATCATGAAAATGATTGATATGCTTGAAGATTTGGACGATGTACAAAACGTCTATACCAATGTCGATTTCTCTGATGAAGTACTTGAGCAACTAGACGCTTAATTGCTTTCGTGATCAAAAAAAGGGATTCATTGTTTGAATCCCTTTTTTATACATTACACCACAATCAAAAATCCAGCAAAAACAAGAAAACATACTGCAGATAGTCGATACAACATGTTTGCTCGTCTTTGCAATACAGCAATCCATTTAGGATATGTCAATAATAAAATTAAAAGACTATTCCAACCCAATACCACAATCACCATCCATACACTGATAAAAATTTTACTCCACAGCAATGCATCATGTGGAAGCAACAACATTAAGCTACTATAAAACATCCAGTTTTTAGGATTCAGTAAGCTAGATTGCAACCCTAAGCCTACATAATATCTCTTTGGCTTCGCATGAGAACCTTCTTTATAAATAGAAACTGATAAAGATTCATCAAGCGTAGCCTGCCTCCAACATAAAATAGCCAAGTAAATTAGGTAGCACGCTCCAAGTAAACGCATCCCCCAAATTAAAGATGGTGAAATGGTAATGCTCCCGCAAATTAAGCGAGTTTAAAAGTAGAAAATCGATTAACCTTTGTCCAAGGAGATTTTCTATGAAAACATCAAAATATTCAGACAGTTTAATCATGAGTATTTTAAAACAAGCTGAATCTGGCACGCCTGTACCGAATCTTTGTCGTGAACACGGTATGAGTACGGCAACGTTCTACAAATGGAA
>NZ_VTDU01000047.1:0-5073 GCF_035615615.1 Acinetobacter sp. MD2(2019)
GTAGATACTCTCAAGAATCAGGTAACAGCTATTGTAAGAGAAAGTGATCGAGAAACGGTATCACAACTGACAACGGAAAAGTTACAACAAAAGGGCGACGTTTCTACTGAGCAGGTCAGTGAACAAGTTCAACGTACTAAGGATGGGATTGGATTCTTAGCAGAGCTTGTTGGGCTTGGTAGAGGCAGAGGTGCTGGTGCAAAGACTGTTAAGATAGATGGTAAAGAAGTTGAGGTTAATACGGCAGGGATTAGTGGTAATAGTACAAAAGAACCTGTTAAAGAATTGGAGGTTGGATCATATCAAGAATTAAAATCTCGAGCGCAGGTAGGTGATGGCTTAGAACATGATCATATTCCATCATTCGCTGCATTGAAAAAAGCTAAAGAAAATGAGTTAGGAAGGGATTTAACCCCTTCTGAAATTAAAACATTATATAATGAGGCGACAGTAATCGAGGTTTCTAAGGATACACATAAAGCTGGTAGAACACATTCTGGTAAAAATACCCCTTCTCAAATAGAAAAAGATGCTGAAAATCTATGTGAAGCCCAGAGATGTGATCTAGATGTTTTAAGAAAGAATTTAGAAAACAAGGGTTTTGATCGTAAGAGTGTTGATGAAGCAATTCAAAATGTTATTGATCGAAATAAAGATAGAGGTATCGATTAAATGATTTTACAAGGTAATGTAAATGTTTTTTTAGATTGTATTGGGCGATCAATACCAGATAAAAAAATATTAGATGCAGTCAGTATAGTTGCTATAGATTTTGAAACTTTAATGACTAACTATGATGGAGAGAAAATATCATATTGGGAATTTTTCAAAAGAGGGGTTATATTTCAGTTTGATGAAAGTGAAACTATTAAAGTAATTTTTGTATATATTAAAAATAATGAACAGTATTTAAAGTATCCTTTTTTAGATGATTTTATTCTTGGGATTAATTATGATTCATCTAGAACTGATATTGAAAAAATACTGGGTGTTGCCGAAAAAAAAGGACAAAGATGGATTAAGTATGTACAGGGAAATAAGTACCTTCATTTTGAATTTGATGACGATGAGAAATTAAATTTAATAACTATAGGTGGGTTTAAAGATTAATTTATAGGGGGAATTAAGTTAGCCTAGTTTTGTTTAGGTCAGTGATTCCATAATTTGAATTGTTAGCATATTTCTTTAGGCCAGTTGATATGCACATAATGATGCGTGAATCCTACATAGTTCTTTTTAATCCATACGTGATGAGAATCATGATGCCAATCTATATGGGTTAAGAATGTCAGAAATACTTTAGGCGTGATTGCCAATGCCACCAAGAATGCAGATTATGATAGATTTCTGAAAAACATTATGGATCAAGAGGCTAAAAAGAATGACAAGTAATTTTTTAAATCACTTGATTACTTTGTTTGGTAAATCTAATAAAGGTGAAAGTTTAATTGATTTTTTTGAATCTCATGATTTTATCCAAAGTAGAGATGATTTAAAACTACCTATTTATGATGAAGGTGGTGAGTTACTTGATGAATATAACTTTTATCTTAGTAAATATAATCTAGGGATTAGTTTTATATTAGTTTACAGGCTCTTCGCTATGCCTCGTACCATGCTGACAGATCAACACTGGCAAAAGTTGAAACCTATTCTCCGTAATTTATCCATTCACCACAACGCAAATTTACGTAATTTTATTGAAGCTATTCTTTATCGAATTAGAACAGGCTGTCCTTGGCGTGACCTTCCTTCAGATTTCGGTCTATCAAACTCTATTTTTAAACGCTTTAATCGTTGGTCTGTTAGTGGCAAGTTACTTATTTTATTTAAAATATTATCTCTTTATACTGATATGGAATGGGTGTTCATTGATGGTTCTCATGTACGTGCTCATCAACATTCTGCAGGTATAGCGAATCAAGCTATTTCTAAAAGCATCGGTGGTAATTCATCCAAAATACATTTAGTTGTTGATGCGCATGGCAATCCTGCTGATTTCATCATTACAGACGGAACAACGCATGATGTAAAAGTTGCACCAGACTTAATTTCAAAGTTAGATCTATCAGAAACCGAAATCGTATGTGCAGACAAAGGGTATGATTCAGCCCCCCTACGTGAACAGATTAGAGCTACCAATACCAAAGCAAATATACCAAAGAAATCCAACACTAAATCGGGCAATGATCATATGGATTGGTATTTATATAAAATCAGACACTTAGTTGAAAATATGTTTTGTCGATTAAAGCAATTTAGAGGGATAGCCACTCGATATGACAAGTTGAAACGAAATTATGAAAGTTCAGTTGCACTCGCTTGTCTATTTCTATGGCTACCTCTATAGATCAAACGTTAAACTGTAAGTGTCAACACACCCTAAGATAGTTGAACGTGGCACTAACTTTTTTGTAATTAATGATTTTACACCATTTTTACGCCATAATTTTATTTTTTATCTGTAAGCTTATGAAATTTAATATTTATAATATTAATGGTGTCCAATCCATCATTGGACGACACCTTGATAGCAAAAATCAGCCCAATCAATCATTAAACTTTTACGTTTCTCTAAATATGCTCCACGTAAATACGCAGCTTCAACTTCATCTGGTAGTTTATGAGCTAGTACATGTTCGCAAACTTCACGAGGGTAATCCGTTTTGTCTGCTGACCAATCACGGAAAGTAGATCTGAAGCCATGTGTAGTAACAACACGATTTTGTTTAGGATCAATATAGCCTAAGTCATTTTCTTTCAGTTTCTGTTCATGCATTCGTTTGATCAATGTAGTTAAAGACATATCAGAAAGCATTTGTCCATTGCGTGGGGCCGGGAAGATGAAATCTTGTATCTGGGTATGCGTTTGAATAGATTCAAGTAAACTAATGGCTTGTATGGATAAGGGAACACGATGTTCCTTATCGGCTTTCATTCGTTCTTTAGGAATAATCCAAATTTTATTTCTAAAATCAATTTCCTCCCATTTAGCTCCAAAAATTTCACCAGATCGACAGGCTGTTAAAATTGCAAATTCTAGAGCTTTAGGTGAAATTCCCTTTTTTTGCCTTAAATGCTGAATAAACTCTGCTACTTGTTCATAAGGTAAAGAAGGGTGAGGCCGTGAAATCTGCTTTAAATTACCCAAAATTGGCTCTAAGTTCCCCTTCCATTCAGCAGGGTTATCACCAATAAAATATCCCATGGCTTTTGCATAATCAAAAATTGTTTCGATTCGACCACGAATACGCTTAGCAGTTTCATTTTTTTCAATCCAAATAGATTTAAGAACTTCTGCAATATCAACTTTAGTAATAGTGGCAATATTCATGTTGCCTAAAGTGGGATAAATGTAAGATTCTAATGTTGATGACCATTGTCCGATGTGCTTTGGGTTCTTGAGTTCACGGGTTTTATTCGCAATTACGATTTTTGCACATTCTATGAATGTTTTATTCCGTAGTTGCTGGATATGAAGCTTTTCAAGTTGTTCGTGCTTATGTGCAATTGGATCAATGCCACTTCGTATTTGTAGCCTTAATTCAGTTGCTTTTGTGCGTGCTTCGCTTAGAGAAACTTCAGGATAGGGGCCAAGTCCAATATCACGGCGATGAGCTTTTAACTTTCCTTCTTTATCTAGCCGCTTTCCCACAACTACACGTAAGATCCAAACACGGGAGTTACCTTCAATATTTAAACAGAGTCCATCGACCCCGCCTACCGAATATCTACCAGTCTCTTTAATTCTTGCTACCGTGAGTGCAGAAAGCTCTTTGGCTTTTTTTGGCATATTTATTACCCCTCAAAATACCCCACATAAAATACTGGAAATGATTGGATTTGACAAGACTTAATAGGATTGGTATTTTTATAATGTATTGATAAATATATTTTTATTATACTAGATTGGACGGGGTGAGACTACTGTTATACGGACACCGCTTCCGCCAAATTCAAAAACCCCTTGTATTTACAAGGGGTTTTTTATTGCCTATGATTTTCCCCTAAAGCTATCTCTCATTAGTGATGAGGCAATTGCCAGTGGTATTGATGGCAAAAATATCATCCCCGATGCGTATAATATTAATATATGAGCTGTGATGTGGTATCTGATGATTTAACTCAAATACAGGCGAAAGAGAATAATTTATTTTAATAAGGATAAATTTAGAGTGCAAATAAGGCTGTGTAAATGGATTTTTAAAAATACTAAATTGCTAAAAAATAGATTTTAAATTTAAGGATTAATATATGTTTATTAATGCATTATCTGATTTTATGCAACATTTAAAATCAGGAGTAGATTTTGATGAGTGGTATTTATCAAATTTTATTGATAAAAATATCAATATCTTATCAAAAGAAGATGCTTTTGATAAAACCTCTCATATAATAAAGATTATAGATCATGATTTAAAATCTAATGAGTTATATGAAGTGTTACAAATTTTACTAGCACTACAACGACATTCTGATACTACACAGAGACCAAAAGAATTGGAAAATAGACTAAATTTATTTACTCGAATTTTAAATATTAACTCAGAGGATTATATAGTTGATACAGTGAAAGAATTAAAAAATATTTATGATTTAGAATAGAAGCCTGTAAATTATTTTGTGTAAGTTCCATTTTTTATAAATGACCTTTTACGGTCATTGAATTGAATCTTAAACAAATTTTTTGCTGAACGTTATGAGCAGCACTGCTGCACAAGATTCGCATTGTCCATATCTTAGCTGCATTCGATGTCGCTAAAAAAATGTTTTTCTTCACCGAATCATCTGAAGATAAAATTTTACGCTTCTTCATTGAATGGCTGATCACGCTATTCAACGATTCTATTGTATTTTTTATTTGGTTTAGACATTCGGTAATACCCCCATTATTAATCGAATCTATAAGTAGAATATCCTAAGCCTTTATTATTGTTTAAAATTAGGTGGTCTACCATCAACTGACATATGTGGTCGTTCATGATTATAGAAGTATTGCCATGCTGTTGTATAGTTCTGAACGTCTTCAATATCTCGAAATAACTGCTGATTTAAACACTCATAACGTACTGT
>NZ_VTDU01000048.1:0-3895 GCF_035615615.1 Acinetobacter sp. MD2(2019)
TACCAAACACGTAATGTTTCGGGTGTACAACCAATTTTAGGGGAAATCGCAGTGATTGCAGCCCAATTTGAGGGATAATCTTTTTCAGATTCTAGAACTAAGCGAACTGCTCGTTCTTTGATTTCAGGAGTATAGTTTGATTTTTTCATCGGAGTAGTTTCTCAGGAAAAGTGGTCTCCGACAAAACCGGTACGGTTCATACTGGATATTCAACTATACTCGTCCTTATTTAGCTAAACGCAACGATTTATCCTTAGGCACTTATCCAGAAGTGACCTTGGAAGAAGCGCGAGCAGTGCGTGATGAATATAAAAAATTGATCAAGCAGGGCATTGATCCAGCCACAGTACGTTTGGAAACCAAGAATCAAAAACAGAAAGAAGCGGAACACACTTTTCGTGTGGTCAGTACAGAGTGGCTTAAAAAACGAGAATTAGAAGGCAAGCAGGATGAAGAAGCGCTGCGCCGGTTAAATCATGATGCCTATCCTTATATTGGTGAGATGAGCTTTCCACAGCTGACCTTAGAGGTCTTAGAAGCCAAAATCTTCCAGCGCATCATTGATCGGGGAGCCTTATCCGTTGCTAAACGTTTGAAATCAGATCTAAACCAAATTTTTAAATCAGCACGTAAAAAGAAACTGATTCAATTCAACCCAATAGAGGACATAGAGTTACCTAATCCACAAGGAGGTAATTTTGCAGCGGTTACAGAAGAACAAGATTTAGCACCGTTGCTCAATAAAATCTGGAACTATTCTAAATTGCATACACGCTGCCTAATGACCACACAAGTGGCATTAAAGCTTTCAGTTTTGACCTTTCAAAGACCGGGAGAAATGCGTAAGCTAAAAAAATCTTATTATTACCCTGAAGAACGATGCTTTAAGTTTATTGCGAGTAAGACCAAACAACAGCATGTGGTTCCGTTATCAGATCAGGCATTTGAATTGGTAGAGTCGATTATTGATCTGTATCCACAGAGTGAATATCTATTTGTTGGACGCGATTCCAAAACCTATCTCTCAGACAACACCATTAATACAGCATTAAAGCGGTTGGGTTATGGTGGTAAACAAACAGCGCATGGTTTAAGAGCAACTGCAAGAACCATGCTGGATGAAATTTTAGAGCAGCGCGTAGATTATATCGAGCATCAATTGGCACACAAGGTCAAAGACAATAATGGTACCGCGTATAATCGAACCAAGTTCTTAAATAATCGTCGAGAGATGATGCAGGCATGGGCGGATTACTTGGAATTATTGCTTAAGCAGGGGGATTAGGAGGGTCATGAATGAACTTATTAAATTTATACACCTCATTATTTTGATCGCTTTGCTACAATTTTTAGAGAGAGTAAACAATCGATTGCTTGGTTTTTACTCTAGGTCATGAGGGTAGAATTGCTGATTGCGTCATCAGATTAGGCAAGGGGTTAAAGTCATTTTAAAGCCTCAGATTTAGTGTTTTTTTATATTAATAATGAATGGGTTCAATGCTAGTCCGCATACTGTTTAAAATAGTCTCCAAAAGCCCCGTAGTGTCATAAGGCGGTATCTGCTTTAAAAGCCATCTCACTTTCCCTCATCATTTTACATATCGGATTAAAGCATCGATGTTTAATTGATATCGGCTTGAATTGTGAGTTTTAATGTCAATTTAAACTACGAAGTTGAAAAGAAATGAACAATATTGGCATTGGTAAAAATCATTTACAGGCTGAATAAGGTCAATTTTATGATTGATCGTATGCTAAACAATGTGTTGTGATACACATGTGCATTCAACGATGAATTGACGGATTGGCTAGGGCTGTAGCTATCTTAACAGTCCCTGATACCTGAGCAAGGTTGGTATATTCTTCTACCGAATAGGGTGAATATTATTATTTTACAGATGAGTAGATATGATGCGTAGTGACCTAACATTGCATGCAAAGCTTGGATAAAAAGGATTTATTTTTTATTACAAATGATAACCTCATCAAGCAGCTTTTTGTTTCGCCTTAAGTTGTTCATGAGCACTTCATCTATATAAATAGTGTTAAAAGGGCTTTTCTTTTTTAGGGCATAAGGTGATGCGTCAAGTTCAAGTAATTTCCTTAATTCTATATTTTCGTACTTTAAGCGATTTAGATGTTTTTGATATTCATGGCGTTTATCATACTTAAATATTTCTGCATTTTCTGGTTGTTTTAAGGCTTCTTCACAATCAGAGATGTCTGTTTCATTTGATGCAATTGTATTTTTGATTTGTTGTTGATCATATTCAAAAAATCTCAGTTTTAGCTCAGGCAAAATTTCACGTATTGCGGCATTGACACTAGGCCATTGACCTTGTTGTGCTACCTTTTCTCGTAGAAGCGCATAAAAGATATTTAATTTTGGATAGAGTTTTTGTTCATAGCGAATACGCATACCACGAATGCCCTTGATCTTATTTTTGATCTTAGGGTTTAAGACGAAATAAGTATCGACAATCATGCGCTCATAATTTTGCATAAATTTTTTGAAAACTTCAGTGTTTTCTTTGGGCGAATATGCTGAGAAATTTTGTTTAATTTGATTGAGTGCAACAAGCATATTCACAAAATCATAACCACTCAAACTTATGGAATCATCATGATACTTCTTGTTTAGCGCGGCATCGGTCAAGATGAGTTTTTTTTCTTCATAGGAATAATTGGATTTAACTTCAGATATGCCGTTGATCATAAAGATACAAAGATAATAGTGAAAAATTTCCTCCTCCATCTCATTTAAGTCGACCATTGTAATTGTTTTTTTCATTTATAGATATCATTTAATTCAATTGGTTAGGTAACAATTATAGTCTGTATTTAAATACCTGACTAGTATTGCTGACGATCATGATGAGTTTTAACTAACATGCAATCCATCGGACGACTGATCATATTTATTTTTGAATATGTTCCAGACGTACTCTTCATCGTGACAATCGAAGGTTAAAAAAATGGTTGAGAATCGTTATCGTGTGAAAGAGCTAGTCAATTATCCAGAACGACTAGCAAAGGATTATATAGATCGTAGTGGACGTAGACGCCGAGTTTCTTATAAGCCTGCTACTAAAGGTTTGCTCAATATTGCAGAATCTACATTTTGGAAAATGATCCGCCGAGGAGATTTTCCTGAGCCAGTCTATTTGACTGCAAGTATGCCAACTTGGGCTGAAAGCCAAATTAATTTATGGCTCAATTCTAAAAAAGCTGATGACACAAGAGCGATATCTTGACAGCTAACAATAATCCTTTTTAGCCCTAAAGCACTGTAATAGCCTGATGATCAGGTGATGTGATTACGGTATTTTTTACGCCTAACGATTTGTGTTATTTATATGATATTAATCATATTAATCTATATACATGAGATGATTAAATATCAATAGACATAACTTAGATCATTGATTTATATGAATGATATTCTTACTTTTATAAAAGATGAATAAGCAATTCGTTAGGCGGTAATATCTTACAAAGAAGTATATTATCATGACTCAACCAGCATATAGTATGAGTAATACAACGACCTCTCATGTTGATCGTCAGTACTTGCAACAAGTCACTACGCAATCTCTAGGTCAACAACCTGATCTGGATGTATCAAATCAGAACATGCCGATGACCTTGCCCGTAGCAGAGCAATCCGCTGTATTTCAATCCCTGTATGAGACGTACAGTCATGCAGCAGATGATCAGCATGCAAGCTCATTCGTATTGGATTACTTATTAGATTTTAATGCAGAATTGAACCAATATGAAATTCGATCGAACCCTGAAGCGCAAAGAATATTTTTAGAAATTGAATTTGTGACATATGTTTTAAAAAATAACGTTATTAAAGCGTATCGACAAATAACCAGCGAATTTCGACATG
>NZ_VTDU01000049.1:0-3860 GCF_035615615.1 Acinetobacter sp. MD2(2019)
TTGCGTATACTTCTATACCGATGTAGCATAGTTACATCTCGGTATACCAGTATACTTACAATGCAAAAACAAGAAGCCTTCGAAACAGTAGCAAAAATCATCTTTGAACGTGCAAACGGATTCATCTTTGAAGGCAATCCTGCGTTTGAATCAGAAAAAGCATTGCTACACATTTGTATGGTCATGGAAGAGTGGGGTTGCTGTTGTGGCTCTTCCTGTTGTTCTTGCTGCTTCTGCTCATGCTGCTGAAGATAATGCTATTGATATGGGGTCTCTGGGTGTTACTGGTATTTCTGTTGCTGCTGCAACTGTTTTTGCTATCAAAGCATCACCATCTTTGATGATGTGGGGATACCGTAAAATTCTCGGCTTTATTGGTCGTTAATTTTAATTCCTACTCGTGCATTGCGTGCGAGTAGGAGCTTGCCGACCGCCCGACGCACGCAATGCAAAGAGCGAATTAATGAATACACTTTATATAATTGTTGCACTTGTTGGATTCTTGATAATCATATTTTAGTGCGAGGCTTTTACAATGATTCACCGCATTAATGTCTTTTTACTCAGTTTATTTCTTGTTTTTTCTCAAACTTTTATCATTTCAACTGCTAATGCTGGCATTTGGAACATCATGAAAGGTACTGCTACTGCTGGCGGTGTTGCTGTAACTGGTTCTGCAAGTGTTGGTGGTGCTTTGCGTACTGCTGCTGCAAATATCCCTTGGGGCGCATTAAAAAATGGATTGGGAAAAACTTTAAAAATTGGCGGGGGTGTTGCTTCTATTGCTGTCGGTCTTGCTTTAAATGCTACTGATTATGTGATGGATCCTGCTAATAATGAAATCAGATATAAACCCACTCAAGTTGATAATGGTACTGCTGCTGCTTACAAGTATGCTTATTATATTGCTGACACTTATCTTTCTTCACAAGTCGGCTCATATTTTTCAACTTTATCGAATGCTTGTACTGTTTTAATTGGTCATACTTTGTGGAAAGGTTCTAAAGTTATTACTTCTGTTAAGTCGGAAGGAAAGCCTAATTCTTCGGGAAACTGTCTTTTTTATAATAATGGTTCTTTGTTCGGTTCTGTTTCTATTTCTTATGTTCTTAATCCGAATTATTCTCCAGATGCTGTTGATCAAGATAAAGAAAAAACAATTTCTTTACCCGATCTTATTCAACGTCTTATAGATCAAATGGGTAATAACGATGCAGCTATTAAAAATGTTCTTGATCAAATATTAGAAACAATGATTCACGAAGGTGTTAGCAATCCTGAGGCTGATAAAGATATTAAAGCTGCTGTAAATACGATCCAAAAAGCGCTTGATGGTGCTGCAGAATATGAAGGTTCAGGAACTGCTACTGGTACTGAAATAAAAAGCCCGACTATTCCAGATGCTAAAGATTTGTCTTTAGAGTTTCCGACTTTTTGCGGTTGGGCTGGTATTGTTTGCGAAGGCGCTCAAGCTGCTATTAATTTTCCCGATAAAGTTCAAGAGTATGTGGAAGGTGTTAAAGATTGGGTTAAGCCTGAAACTGCGGATGATACTGATACAAAAGTTGATATTGATGAGCAAAAACAAGACACCCAACCAAGTCAAACCTATTTTACATGGTCTGCTTATTGTCCTTTTCGAGCTGAAACAACTCAAATAACAATCGGTGATCAAACATCACAATTAGATTCTGATTTGTCGAGCTGGTGTGATTCTGCTTCTCAATTACGTCCATTTGTTATTACCGCAGGCGCTATTATTTCTTTAATGATTGTTAGCGGCGTCTACACAAGGAATGATGAGTAATGTGGAAGTTTCTTACTTTATTTTCTGAAAATCTTTTGAAAGGTTCTGTTCGCTCAATGCTAGCCGGTGCCGGTCTTGGGCTTGGTTCATCTGCTGTTTCTTTAACACTTATTCAGTCGTATATCAGTGACTTAGTTGCAAAAGGCAATTCAATGGCATCCGATGCACTTGGGCTTCTAGCCCTTTCCGGTGCGCATATTGCGCTATCAAGCATTCTTGGTGCCATTGTTTATAAATTAACTGTTAGTTCTGTCAAATTAACCCTAATGAGAAAAAAATAAAATGCATGGTGAAATCTGTTTAATCACGGGGAAAAAAGGTTCAGGCAAATCTTTGTGGGTCGTTGATCAATTATTTAAAGAGTTTGATAAAAATCCTGATCGCAACTATTACGCCGACATTACTGGCTTAAAACACACTGGTATTAAATTAGCTCCGGAAGACTGGCGCGAAGTTCCGGACAACTCACTCGTTGTTTTTGATGAAGTTCAGTTTAAAGACTTGTTCAGTCGCCACAACTCAAAGCGTGATAAACAGATTCTTGAGCTTACAACAATGCGTAAACGCGGCATTGAACTTTGGATTATTACTCAACGTGCTAGATTCTTGAACGCAGATGTTTTGGGTCTTGTAGATCGTCACGTTGAGATTCAACGCAAGAATGATCGTGCATCTTATGTATATATATTTACAGATGCAGAAATGAACATAACAAAAACGAAGAAGCTATTTGCACATGATAAATATATCTTTGTTTTTCCTGAGCATTTATTTGGCTTTTATGAGTCAATTAAAGAAGGCGCTAAGCACGGTAAAAAATCTTGGATTAACAAAGGTGTATTAACAACGTCTATTACACTTCTTCTTTGTGTAATTTTTGGTGGAAAGTTTATTTATTCATCTTGGCATAATGGCGGTTTAACAGTTCGTTCTACAAATGATAAAGAACTAAAACATGCTGTGCCTGTTGCTCCTCCAGTAGCTAAAATCAATCCACAGAATTCTACTGGAGAGAATGTTCAGACTGCTAATTCTATGAATGCGCTTTCTCAAATATGTCGATCTGCTGAAAACTTGAATAAGCCTGAATGTATCAAATGGTATAACGACTTGTCTAATAACAATATGTCTGTAAGCAAAGATGGTCTTGTTTCACAGAATATTTCATACAATCCTGATAAGCCATTTTCTCAAGAAAATGTACCCAAAAATCTTGAATATCAAGTAATGAACAAGCCCATTTTTTCAGGTTGTATGAAAACAAAATCAGGAACATATAAAGCATTTACAGAGCAGGGCACTTACTTAAAAGTGTCTGCTTCTGATTGTAGAAAATTAATGAATGATGCTGCTGCTAGGCCGTATGATTACTTTAATTCGCACAATAAAAGCAATTCTTTAATGACTAATGATCTAAAACAATCTCAAGATCAATCGAGTTCTATGAATAATACATCTTCTCAAAATACCAGTCGTGTTTTGTCTATTGATGACAATTCTACGTTCAAAGGTTCTGATATAACAAAGCCAAGTGTTTAATACTAATCTTATTATCTGTACTGTACTGTAATTTATTACGTTACATTACGGTATTGTTTTGATTTTAAATGATTATTTTAGGATTTTTATAGATGAATCACGATGATTTGATGCTTTGTATTTTTCTTGCAAGTTGTTCTATTGTTGGATTGGTTGCGTGTATTGTTTTACCTTATCTTAAGGATTGAGATTTCATGTTTAGTTTTGAGTTTTTTTTGGCTAGAAAACAGTCGTAAATTTTGTTTTGAAAAAACAAGATTTATGATTGTTTTTAGCAGACAAACGAAGTGCGTCAGGCTTTTTTGCTTTTAGGCGTTAATAAGATGCCGGTATAGAATTTATGGTTAGTAATAGGCATGTGTGGCGAACGGTGCATTATGATAGAAAAATTGGCGTTTTGAGTAATGATGATTATTTTTTGATTCGCGATTCACTGGAGAAGTATTTAGATTGGATTAGGGGGTTGGATACTGACAACCATGAAGAAGTTGAGCAGCTAAAAATAATGTTTATC
>NZ_VTDU01000050.1:0-3679 GCF_035615615.1 Acinetobacter sp. MD2(2019)
ATATTAAATTTAATTTTTTACTACTATTTTTACTACATTACAATTTCTTTGTTTCTAGTTATTTCAACTCTACATCTATTGAATCGACAATTTAGAATATCTAAACCAAATAACAAATACGATTGAATCGTTGAATAGCATGTCCGCCATTCAATGAAGAAGCGTAAAATTTTATCTTCAGATGATTAGGTGAAGAAAATCATTTTCTTAGCGGCATCGAATGCAGCTAAGATATGGACAAGGCCAATCTTGTGCAGCACTGCTGCTCATAACGTTCAGCAATAAATTTGTTTACGATTCAATTCAATGACCGTAAAAGGTCATTTATAAAAAATAGAACTTACACAAAATAATTTACAGACTCCAAACTTTATATTTTTAGCTATACTACAGATTTTTCAATTTAATAAATCCCTAGAAACATTTCCTGTTTGATTAAACTCAATAAAACATTTTTTTACTAATTCAAAATCTTGGACAACTGTTGTTGCACCATAAGGTTCTCCTAAAATATTTTGAAACTCACCTTTTGGAGCATCAGCATTATGTAGTGTTCTAACATAAATATAACCTTCTTCGTCATAATCCAAGAGCATTAATAAGTAGTTATCTTCCTCAAAGTATAATTTCAAACTTTCAGGTTCTTCTTCATCTATTGCCTCTAAATTAGTTAATGATATTACACCTCCAGCTTGATTCTTTATCATTTCTAGAACCATTAGAATATCAACAATCTTTGGCTTTAAAAGTAATGGAAGCTGTATTCTTGAAAATTTTTCTAAATAGCCCCCCCTAATCTCATTTTCATTGTTTCTTACTCTCAACAACTTTTTTCATACCTTTTTCCCAAATATAAACTTTTGGAGCTCCTGTATCGTCATCTCTAGCATGAATTGTTATTGAGTTAACCCCTGCCTTGTTTGCCATTGCTGCAATATCACCTTTACAATACCCACAAACATCTTTACCTTTTACATCTAAAACGATATCTGCATTTTAGCGATTTCAGAATTGACCAATTACTGTACAGCTCCAATCTCACCATGTGCTTTTGCCATATTTCCATTAGGTAGTCTTTTATAAAGGTTGTCTACACTCTCTAAAGAAATAATTCAATAAACCTGTCACTTGGTTCCGGATGATTTCTTTTTTCTAAGAACCAGTTAAACGATTTCTAGTATTTTCATCAATAAAATTTAACAAAAGCAAATCATGCAAAAAATTTGTTTTATCTTCAAAACTTAACAAATTTAAAAGCAATTTAAATTCCACTGTATTTAATTTACCAACAAAATCATCTCTGAGTTTATTGGATAATTTTTCAGAGACAAATTTTCCAGCTAATACATAAACCACAAATTCAATAATAATAATTTCAACTTTAGAAAACCCCTCTTCATATTCATAAATAAGATATCCTAAAACTGTTTCATATTGATTATTGATTTGATGTCCATGATTAAGCATTTCTTGATAAAAATCATCTAAAACACCTAATCTTAGATCATCATAACTTATTTTTTTCATCAATTATTTCCTCTTTTTTGGTGTATACAAATAACCATTACTATCTATAATATTCAGATTAATATTTGGGTATTTTTTCCTAAATTGATCGATGTTTATTGTGCAACTGGCACATGGTTCACGCTCAGTGAATAAAGTAATGCTACCTTTTGCATTACTATTATTACCAAGTTGATTTGCAATATTATTCAAAATTTTTGCTTCTGTATCAGTACTACGATTAATAGGAATTCCTTTTGAATTATTTATTGTCATACTTTTAAATATAGGGTTCTCAACCTTACCAACAAATCCTTTTTCAACTAGTTGGGGTTTAGGTAACTCTAATTTTGAAGATGAAGCCATTAACGACTGCACTCCAGGAATATCAATCATAGCTACACCAAAATTTCCAGAGTTTTTCATCTTTGAATTCAATTCTGATCTTAACGAAGTGGTCAAATCTTTAAAAGTATTTAAGGTATTTACATCATATCTTCCACTCGAGATTGTCGGGCTAATATTCTTAATCGGTACAACAACCTCATTCTTCCCTAAAGGCGTATCATTTAATCCACCTGTTTTTATTGATATACCTGAACCAGCAACTATACCAAACAAAGCTCCACCTATTGCCAAATGGTCTGCTATTTTATCATCTACACCAACTAACCGTGTCGATGAACCTAAAGCACCCAATGGGCTTATTGCAGAACCAATAATTGCATTTGCTCCTCGACCTTCATTAGCTTTCAACCGATCTATATAAGCTTTGCTATTAGTGATACCTTGTTTTTTATAGCTTTCAGGAAGTGCGCCATAATATCCATTATCAGGGTAGAAATAGACCGAATTATAGTCTCTTACTGCATCCATCACATACAGATCAGCAGTATAACTCTTATAAACTTCATTTTGCATCTGCACTAATTTCTGGACTTTTGCATATTCGACAGACCCCTTAGGGAACATATTGAATAGTTGCTTCAACTGATTACCAGAAAGTATCGTTGGGTAGCCCGCTTTACTAGCGACTCCATCCAACTTTATATCGACCTTCTGAAACTTACCTTTATTTTCTAATTTAATTTTATAATCATTATATTCATTTGAAACATAATCAGCATAAATATTGAAAAGTCTTTTAGCTTCATTTGAATTTTTTGTATTCAGTGCTTTGTTTATTTTCTCCGAAAAAGCTACTGCCATATTCGTTGTTGTATAATTTTCAAAAGAGTTTGGCTCACTATTGATTTGATCAAAGAATTTTTGGTTATCTTTGTTTAAAATCACATCATTATTTAATTGTGTATTTATATCATTACCCTCTCCGATTTGCTTTTGATAGTATTCTACAGCTGCTTTGTTATACGTGATTCCTGCTGTGAAACCTAGTTCTCCGGCTTTACCTGATAAATTACTTAATAACTCATTTGATAGCCCTTGGTTATGGCTTACTTCATGTTCAAGTACTTCTATACTGGTTTGACGATTATCTACATTCACATCTATAGCAATGATATTTTTATCGGTCGTTCCTTTTAATCCGTAGATATCTGTAATAGTCGTGGTCAATACATCAACATTCACCCCTAGAGCAGCAGCAAGTTGATTCATAGCATTTTTTGACGACTCAAGATCATTAAATTCTCCATTTTTAAACTTATTTAAGATCGCCGCAGCTTCTGGATTTTTTTGGATAAAATCAAATGTATTTGCAGGTTTCATCAATGTTTGAAATGCCTGTCCTATATTTTGATCCCCACTTGCTAACGAAGCAGTCGCTACACCCAAGCTAGTGACGCCTGCTGCTGTCATTTTCCCTATAATTCCAATATTCTGCGGTAAATCCTTCTGCTCTTTTACAATCTCTGCTCGTCCACTCTCCGTCAATAAACGATGATCTAGCGTTACACTGCCATTGAGCATGCCTGTGGTCTGGTCTCTAGTGATTTCTTGAGTATTATTAATGTCGCGGTTGGTGCCTGTTGCAGCGTTTGTAACCGTACCTTGTCCCATCGTGGCTTTGGTCAGTTGCTCTGTTTCTTGCCCACTACTGTTTAATCCAATTGTGGTCGAGCCTTTCGGTGCAGTCGATGCTGCTTTTGATCCTTTTTGTGGAATCCCGATATTAGTCGATACGTTAAAGCCACTACTCTTGTTGTAATTATGG
>NZ_VTDU01000051.1:0-2981 GCF_035615615.1 Acinetobacter sp. MD2(2019)
AGTCATGCAGCAGATGATCAGCATGCAAGCTCATTCGTATTGGATTACTTATTAGATTTTAATGCAGAATTGAACCAATATGAAATTCGATCGAACCCTGAAGCGCAAAGAATATTTTTAGAAATTGAATTTGTGACATATGTTTTAAAAAATAACGTTATTAAAGCGTATCGACAAATAACCAGCGAATTTCGACATGGTCAGTATGAGCCAATTGATCCATATTTCGTTAAATGTTTAAAGCAGATCCTCAAACAAGGATTTGATCCGCTCGAAAAATATGACTGTGAGCATCATGCAATTTTGATGCAAGCATATGATGCAATTTTAAAGGACTATTTTCACACAGATCTCTATCTACATTATGCCAATGATAAGGTTCAAACGATAAATAGCGATGGAACATGTACGACCATAGGTTATGCAGAATTAATCAATTCATTTGTTGAACGGTTGTATTTACTCACTCAAGAAAAGGCCTTTAAATATCAGCAGAAAAAGCGAATGGATCGTTCTCGACATCAGTTTAAGGTTGCCAAACAATGTGTTGATTGGATACTTGCAAAGCATTCTAGAATTGTGGTGATTCGCATTGATTTTCGTTATGGTAAAAACCAAAATCCGGAATTAGCCCAAGTCAAAGCCGATTTGATTACCTGTCTACGTTATTTAAAACGGACGATCACCTTACATTTCTTAGGATATCTGTGGAAATTGGAGTTTGCTGAAAAAACAGGATATCACTACCACTGTTTCTTTTTCTTAGATGGTCGTAAACATTGTCAGGACATTAAACTCGCCCAGCAAATCGGTGAGGTGTGGAAGCGTGTGGTTGGAGATGAGGGGGCTTACTATAATTGCAATCTTGATGCCCACAAGGGCAAATACCACAATATTGGGATTGGGATGTTATCTCGGAGTGATCAACAGAAGTATCAGTATTTAATGGATGCAATTCGTTATATCACCAAAAAAGATCAATTTATTGTACATAAAAGAATCCAGCAAGATGAGCAAAACGAACAAAACCTCAGACAGAATAAAGCCTACTTTATACGTGTATTTGGTACCAATATCGCAGCCGATGTAGCACTTAAAATGAATAAATCGATCCGTCATCCGACTCAACAGGAGGCTGGATATGAATAACTTCTCCTTGTTACATCAAGCACAGTGGATACCACACAACGGTCTAAATATTCCTGATTATGTGTTTAAAAGCATTCAAACTGCGGCTCAGATCGAGAACGGTAAACTTCCGGTGATGGATAAGCGAGCCTCGATGTATTTGAATCAAGATTATGCAGTGTTTTTACATACACTCATCTGGCTGCGTAGCTATCGAGTTGAATTACATACATTTGAATTAAATCCTTATTGGGCGGTAATGCTTGAAACTGTCAGTTTTTATGCTTATGGTGATCCTCAATACCTTATCCAAAATGCTAGCCTGATATATGATCAACTGAAACGTCAATTTATCATGCGACGTACTGCATTGGAGCACTTGAATTTTATTGCACCGATTAGCAATGGGGTTAAACAGCAAAAAGCCATGTTCAAGCGTTATATAGATAAATACAAGCAAATGAATTGCATTTACTTTGAGCTTCCTTACCTGTTTAATCTACAACCCACCGCACTGAGTGAATCCGTATTGCCTAAAATTGCGCGAAAATGGTTAGAAAAATTAAACCAAGCGGAAGGGCTTAAGGATAAATTATCTGATGTGCAATGGCGTATTGTGAAATTGTTGAATGGCATCTATGTGGTGCAGGCAATTTTTTATATTATCGGTGAAGAAGATGAGTATTTTCAAAGTATTCTCTCTGCATGGATGTCAGCATGTATTTGCAACGGATATGAGTGGATGAGTAATGCCCAATGTGCATTCATCCAGAAATATTGTTATTTTGCGGATCAAGATATGAGAAGTTTTTGGCGTTCATTCCTTGAAAGGCATGCTGAAATTTATAAAATATATCGCTATGAGCGTGAACATATTTCATATGTGTGGAAAAGCTATACGGGCAATATCACGATAAAAAAATAAGTGACCAAAAAGGCGTTCAATTGAACGCCTTTTTGATATTAAATCACTAAAAATTATAGGTATAAGACAAACCATCGTCGGTACTGATGGTCACCTCACGCACATTTTCAGCCGAGCAACCGAGATAAACTTGAGCAACAGAACTGTAATGCATATTTTTATAATCATAAAAGCCTTTGGTCTGACAATGGCCTCGATTAATTAAAACCCCCGTTAAAGTGGTCGGATCATTATTCAATGACATGATACTGAGTTTATCGGTATAACCAGTCATCGAGTATTGTGATGGATCACGACGGACACGGACTTCAAACTCTCTTTGTGTCGGTTCTGGAATGTCCTCCGAAACTTGCTCTGTATCGCTGCCATTTTCTAAAAAGGATTTGTTGGTAAAGGGGATTTGCTCAGAACTGCTTGGCTCGGATGAAGCCGCATTTTGATCGGCCGTTACTTTAGATTCTGTTTGCGTTTTCGGTGGAGCATCACAACCGCTTAAGCCGAACAATAGTGCCCATGATAAACAAAGGATCGAGATTTGTTTCATTGCTCAAATTCCTGAATAAACCTGAGTTGATATTTCAATAACATCATGGTGTGCATGCGCCTTGATGAACCGACTGAACCAAACGCGGTTTAGTTTTGTTTGCATCAAGATGTAAGCAAACTGCTTTTCGGGTTTTTACCGAATCTGACAGCAGTGCTTCACCACGAATCGGGTTTGATCCACCAGCGTTATAGACTTGGTAACGCTGACCTGTGGTTGTCCTAAAAATAAAGGCATCACCAGATTCACCAAAACCTTCGATTTTTTTGACCACGACCGTGACGGTATTGGCTTGCGCCAATACCACACTCGATACCAAAGATAAGCTCAATGCTGCGAGTAATTTTTTCATGGGGATCGTTCCTGATTATTTCTTAAAGATCG
>NZ_VTDU01000052.1:0-2379 GCF_035615615.1 Acinetobacter sp. MD2(2019)
CGCAGTTTCACCATTGGTTAATGGTGGTTGGACTGGAATGGTGAAGTTACCGTCGCTATCAACAACACCTGTTCCAATAACATTACCATCTTGGTCTTTGATGGTTACGGTCGCACCAGGTTCACCTTTACCGGTTACTTCTGTACCGTCGTCATTAAATTCAGCAGTCGGTGCATCAGGCGGTGTCGTATCTGGCGCTATCACATTGATAGGTGTAGATTCATTTCCGGCAGGGTCTTTTTGAGTGATAGTTACAGTTTCACCGTTGGTTAATGGTGGTTGGATTGGGATTGTAATATTACCATCTTTATCAGCAGTACCTGTTCCAATAACATTACCATCTTTGTCTTTGATGGTTACGGTCGCACCAGGTTCACCTTTACCAGTAACTGAGCTTCCATCTTCAGAGAATTTAGCATCTGTTACAGGATTTGGTGCTGTTGTATCAGGTGTTGATGAACCTGATTTTTTATTATCTGAATCTGAGCCACCAGCAGCTACTGCAATCACACCACCCGCTAAGCCAGCACCAATCAACCAAGGTACAATAGCAACCTGAGATTCGCTATAAAGTAATGGCGAAATATCTGCAAGTGGATTATAAGTCACTGTCGAAACAACATTACCACTGGCATCTGTAAATTTTGCCCAAGCAAGACTGCCATTATCATCAAATACAATACTGTTGGCTTCTGGAGTATTAGTAAAATAATTTTCAATGGTGATCGTTTCACCGTTTTTAAGTGTCACAACAGCAGCATTACCATCCCGAGTAATGCTCTCCACCATGGTTTTACTTACACCAATTTTTATAACAGAATCTTCCGTTAAAGAGACCTTATCGCCACCTGACTTACTTAAGACTTTGTGACTTTTTTTTGCAGTCACCTCAATATTCGCCATAATATTTTTCCTATTTCGTGTTGTTAGTGTTGTTCGTGTTGTTCGTGTTGTTCGTGTGCAATTTATTGTCTAAATATTTCAGATTCATCTGACTTCAAAGATTTTTTATTTACTCCTTTATATAATTAATTACTCAAAATCTTAAATATTTACAGGACAAAAAATTTACTTGCACTCATATTGCTTTTTTTATTACCCGATAACCGAAGTTATACTCTTCCAACCTTAATGTGATTGTGCTTAATGCTCAATTAAAAGAACAAATTGTAATATTTCTATAAAAAAAATAAATTGTAATATTTGTATTTGTAATATTTGTATTTGTAATATTTGTATTTGTAATATTTGTATTTGTAATATTTTTTTCACTAATACAGTTAAAAACCAATTTCAGCTAGTTACACCAAAATTAAGAAAATTGGTGATGTTTCAAAAAGTATGCTGAAATAAAAAACAGGTAAGAATTTGATACTATAGAGAAATGCTAATCACTCTACACATCAAATATCCTACCTGCCTGAGCGACAGTATAATGAAAAATGGCACAAAAGTGGATGGTAAACAAAATTACCAATGCAAAATATGTAAACGTCAGTTTATTGGTGATCATGCACTTAGCTATCAAGGTTGCCATTCAGGCATAAAAACCAAAATATTACACCTCATGGCACGAGGCAGTGGCGTTAGAGATATCGCAGAAATCGAAAGAGTCAGTATCGGTAAAGTTTTACGCACACTCAGTCAATCCAAATATCAGATCCAAGCACAGCAAAATTATTACGAAACCCTTGAAGTAGATGAGTTTTGGACTTTTGTTGGCAATAAGTAGAATAAACAATGGTTGATTTATGCCTATCATCGAGAAACAGGTGAAATAGTTGCTTATGTGTGGGGTAAAAGAGATTTAGCGACTGCAAAATGGCTTAAAGCAAGACTAAAACGGCTAGGAATATACTATGCTCGAATATCGAGTGACAACTGGGATAGTTTTGTTACCACTTTTAAAAAGTTTAAACAATTGATTGGTAAGTTTTTCAATGTCGGTATTGAAGGCAATAATTGTCGATTGCGGCATCGGGTCAGGCAAGGCTTTAGGAGAAGCTGTAACTTCTCTAAAAAGCTTGAGAATCATTTCAAAGCCTTTGATTTAGTCTTTTTTACATCAATAATTGATTCGCCTAATGCCAGCATACTTTTTTGAAACACTACCAGAAAACTATTAACTAGGTTACAGTTCAGTATTTTTATCATTAATCCCTTGTTTTCATTCCATTCCCGCATAAAAAAACACCCTCTGCTTTATTAAGCGGAGGGTGTTTGAATAATGAGCTGGCGATGACTTACTCTCACATGGGTAACCCCACACTACCATCAGCGCTAAGAGGTTTCACTTCTGAGTTCGGGAAGGGATCAGGTGGTTCACTCTTGCTATTGTCGCCAGCACAACTTGGATGCTTACTCGTTAGGTCTTATTGG
>NZ_VTDU01000053.1:0-2351 GCF_035615615.1 Acinetobacter sp. MD2(2019)
CCCACACCGAATGTGGTTTTTCGATGTGAATCTCGATAAATCACCCTTGATAAATCAACACCGATTAATTCACTTTTTCCACTATATTCATAGCTTTGACTGGCACCCGCGACCGTCTGGTGGTAGTTTGATTTGCTATAACTACTACTCAATAACCAGTAGTCAAATGGAATACTGTAGCTGGCATAAAATCCATCGGCACCACGCTTTCCTGAATCTCCACCACCCAAATCATGGTTATAGCTGATATAAAAAAGATCATTCAGGGTGAGTAAATGATCTAAAGATAGGGTGGCTGTGCCCTGATATTTTCCCGTGGAATCTGAACCCGCATCATCTACACTTAAATTGATGCGATAAGGTTTGCTCTGCTGCCAAGCCAAAATCACATCACTATAGCCCGGAGTAGGATTATTTTCGGCAGGCTGGATTTTAAAGTCGGCATCAACGGTCGGCACGCGTTTAAAGTTTTCAAGGCCTTGTTCTAAATCACGAATATTTAGTAAGTCACCCGATTTAATCGGCAAGGCATTGATTTGATGCGCACGCGCAGAAGTACCCTTGGCAAATTTCACCTGATCAACACGACCTACAACCACTGCAACGTAAAGCTGACCCGATGCAATATTTTGTGGGGGCAGTAGCACGCGTGTAGTGACATAACCATCGGCAATAATTTTATTTTGAACCAACTCTAAAGCTTGATTCAGGCCTTTAACGCCAAGACAGCGACCAATAATGTTATGTTGACCTTGGGTAATTTCATTAAAAGTCGAGATAAAGTGTGCGGCGTCATCCCCTTGTAAATGAATTTTTTTGATCTCGAAACACGTGCTTTCACTGTGGGATTTTAAATATTGAAGTTGTTGTGCAGAGATGGATGCTGTAGGTTGACCAAGATTAACATTTACATCGGGTTGAATTTGTTTTTGTAGGGCATCATCTCGTTGTTGTTGGCGTATTATCGCATCCGTTTCAAACTCTGGTCGAGGTTGTGGTTCTGCTGCTTTAACTGTCATACCCAAGAGTGCTAAAAAAATAGCTAAACTGATCTTATTATGTCTTAAATTTCGCATGATGCTAGTAATTGTGATTAATTTCGCATTAAATTGTTTCAAATTTATTAAATTTTGTAAATAGCATAAAACATGAACAATACTCTTTTTTTCGACGATAATTTATGATTGAATTTTAAAATAATCAGTAAAATATCAAGACTCAAATGCTTGCTAGGTTTGGTTAGACTTTTATGAATGAATTTTTAATTCAATGTATTGGTGGTGTTCTGTTTGGTTTAAGCCATCCGTCTAATATTGATGAGTTTATTTATTCCGATTTAAACAGCACCCCCCGATACACAAAAAATAATTCACAATCAGATATTTTTGTGACAGAAGGGATTGAGCAAAAGTTTGCAGAGCAATTGGCTTTGCATTTAATTTAATTATCTTCTTAACGCGATAACCACAATTTAACTCCTATTTTTAACGACGTATTGTGTCGCTTATCCATCAACGCTACATTCTCTTAATTTTAATAAAAAGATATTTTAGTATTTCAAAACAATAAGGATCAAAATATGCTTTTCGACAATCTAATGAATGAACGTTTGTTAGCTTTTGCTCGCAATATTGCTGCTTTATTATTTATAGGAGGCATTGCACTTGTAATCGCATATCGTGCTGAAACAAAAACAACATTAGAAACTTATCAATATTTAATGTTAATTTTTTCTGGTACTACCATGTTTCTCTGGTCTCTATACTTGGCTGTATGCAATATTACAGTTCTGTATCATGATTATCGAGAATATTTATTACGTTGCTTAACCTGCGATAAAGTTGAACATTCTTTAAATGATACTCAACTAAAATCTACCAGCCAGATCTTAAAAGCTCTCAGTCGAAATAAAGGGATGAATAAATTCATTTACTATTTCCGAGTAATTACAATTTTTTTAATTTGTTTTGCGTTTGTCATCATTTATTTTTTTGGTGTAATCGGAATTTTAGAACAACAAGCAAAATTATTTGGATTTTCTAACTAAAAAGTACGGTGCCTTTATATCAACAATGGATTCGCCTAATGCCAGCATACTTTTGAAACACTACCAAAGCAGATAACAAACACCACTGTTGGTATTTATAAAAGGATGGTAATGCTCCCGCAAATTAAGCGAGTTTAAAAGTAGAAAATCGATTAACCTTTGTCCAAGGAGATTTTCTATGAAAACATCAAAATATTCAGACAGTTTAATCATGAGTATTTTAAAACAAGCTGAATCTGGCACGCCTGTACCGAATCTTTGTCGTGAACACGGTATGAGTACGGCAACGTTCTACAAATGGAAG
>NZ_VTDU01000054.1:0-2055 GCF_035615615.1 Acinetobacter sp. MD2(2019)
TCGATCATTTTGCCAATACTGATTCGTCCTAAAATCGGTGGTGTAATCACTAAACCTTTAATCATACTGGTATCCTCTGTAATTTAAATGTGTGGTGAACTGTGGTTGAAATAAATTGCTCAACAACCTCATACCCGAAGGCATGAGGCTATTGAGAGATTTATATTTGTATTCGTTTTTGAATCGTGCTTAGGCTATGCTTACCTAATCATCATGGCTGTAGATATTGAAGCGACGACTGCCTTGTTTGTGCTGTGGGAATTGCTCAAGGTATTCAGGGTGCTGTTTAAGTAAGGCTTTACTGTCTAGACTGATTGAGTCTTTGGCACGTTTCCATGTCAATGAACCTGTTAGAAAGGTAGCGCGTTCAGTCTCCTGCATTTTGGCTTGAAGTTGGTTTTTCAATAAATCGAATTGCTCCTGATATTTTTCAATCTGGTTTCGGGCTTGGATCAGTTGGGTAAATTGTTCATTAGCCTGTGGGTCTTGAGTCAGATCGGTCAGGCTTAACGGAATGTGTTCGGGATAAAGTAATTGTAGGGCTTTGGCTGCTGAACGACTGGCATCGGCTTCAGGTGGGGTATCTTTTTCTACACACTCCCAGAAATAACGCTCAGCTTGAATGATCTGTTCAATCACCGATGCAGATCGAGTGACTTTAAAAATACGGGTTTCATGCCCACAAATGAGCACACAGATATGCGCGGCTTGTTTTCCTGTAACAGCCAATTGGTGTTGCACTTGGCACAGAACATACAGAGGTACACCATCGCGCCAAAGTTTAGCCCCGTGCTCCCCTGCGGTTTTACATTCTAGAATTTGTACTTCAGGATGACCCACCACGGCATAATCTAAATTGGCCAACATAAAATGTTTGTCGGGGTCAGAATGTTGAAGGATGGCATTGACCCGACGGACTTTGTGCTGAGTATGTTGGCTGTAGTACTCCGCCACTAAAGGTTCGAGTTGATGGCCCCAATATAAAGGGGCATGTCCTGAAATGTCATCATTGATGTTTTGCGGGATTCGGCCTGTTTTAATCATCCACAGTTCAAGCATCGACATATAGGGATTAAGCCCACAAGCAGCTGCACAATCACTACTGCCAATACCTTGGCGACGGACTTCAAGCCATTGTTCTTGGCTTAAATGCTTAGTTTCAACAAAGCGTTTGGCGCTAAAGAATTTAGGACGCGCTAAGGGTGGTGCTAAATGGGTGTGGGTTGGTTGTGGCGGAGAAAGAGTTGCATTCATCGGATTGTCCTTAATGATTAAATTTGACGCATAAAAAAAGCGATGTCCGAAGACATCGCTTTGCGTGGTATGAAAAGAAATAAAGTGTATGTTTTAGAGACTATTTTACTTTATGGGTAGTTAGCGAGATCAGCGTTTCAACATGAACGCCAGCTTAGTCGGTAACATGATCGGTAGCTTGATCGGTCGGCACCGATCAAGCTAAATATTGAACTATCTAAATCTAGGCAATTAAACTTAAAGCCTGTTCAAGTCCACGTTGTTTCAGGTTAGCCCCTGCCCCAAACCATGCTGAATCTAAACGATAGTCTTTACTCATCGCTCGACGTTCATGGTCTGCAAACTCGGTGATACTGCACAGTAAGCCATAAGCAGTATCTTTGGCTGAACTTAAGTCTGCCCCACGACCTTGTCCATTAAACATGCTCATGACTTTTGACATTGCACGTCCATTCGGTTCAGGTTTAGGCTCGGCTTGAGAAGCGACTTTACGATAAAACTGAATAATCCCATCGTCCTGCTCAGCAATACTCAATTTGCTGTTATTAAAAACAGCATCAAAATAGGCGGCTGCTTCATACTGGGTGACTTTACGTTGACTGAGTTGTTTCATCTGGTACATGTGTTCATCCCATGCCCGAACGGAAATACCGAGTTGTTGTTTGACCTTCTCTGCATCAAAGCGGGTACTGTGTGGAACTTTTACAACGCCTGCACTGCCACTTTGGCCTTTGAGGGCAATCGCCAAAGTGTTATTACACACCACCCGAATGGAAGTAAATTGTGCTGTAGTCGCTAATG
>NZ_VTDU01000055.1:0-2045 GCF_035615615.1 Acinetobacter sp. MD2(2019)
AATTCTATAAAGAATGGCTTCAATAAAATTACGTAAATTTGAGTTGTGGTGAATCGATAAATTACGGAGAATAGGTTTCAACTTTTGCCAGTGTTGATCTGTCAGCATGGTACGAGGCATAGCGAATAGTAAAATTGGGTTTGGCGATTTGATTTTACTACTTCGCTATTTTTTATACTAAAAGTGTCAACACTCTCTAGGTACGTGAAAGATATTTAGCACCTTCCAAACATTTAACTTTAATTGAATGAGATAAAACTAACATAAATTAGACCGGTCGTCTATTTTACAGTTAAAATTTTATATTCGTTTTTTGTATTTAATGTCATTCAAAACCTAAAAATGATTTTTTTTGCTTTTCGCATTGCTGTTTGAACTTTAAGACACTCTATCAAATGGTAGAGAAATTTTATCGGTGAGTAAGCTCGAATGTAGCAAATGAAAATTTGATGACATTTAGCACACATCAAAGTGATGTGTGCTAAAAAACAGGTAATGTAACTTAGATAAACTGTCTCCGACAAATCCAGTACGATTCAAGCATGTCCGCCATTCAAAGAAGAAGCTGAAAATTTTATCTTCAGATGATTCGGTGAAGAAAATCATTTTCTTAGCGACATCGAATGCAGCTAAAATATAGACAATTCTAATCTTGTACAGCAGTGCTGCTCATGGCATTCAGCAATAAATTTGTTTACGATCCATTTCGATGACCGATTAAAAGGTCATTTATAAAAAATGGAACTTACACAAAATAATGTACAGGCTCCTTAGGCTTGCCTTTATAATTTTCAGTTGCTGAGAAAACAAGTTACAGGCTCGGTTTATGTCTTTCAACCTCTTCAAATAATTCTTGTAAATATGGACGTGTTTTAGCATTTCGTTTCAAAGCATTATATACAGGTACACCATATTTGTTTTTTTTGTATGGATCTGCTCCATGCTCAATTAGTAAATTAATAATTGCGACATCTTCTAGCAAAGGTGCTTTTACAAAGACTTGCCATAACACATTTAATCCATCTATATTTTCTAAATTTAAATCTGCTCCTGCTTCTAACAATAACTTTGCAGCAGCATAATTATGCTCTCTTACAGCATAATGTAAAGGAGTCATTCCATAACAATCTTGAGCATTAACGGGTACTCCATGATCTAAATAAAACTGTATTGTTTCTTTAGGCGATGGATTTATTAAATTTGTCCGATGTAAATAATTCCAATGCTCCGCTTCTGTAACTTGTCTTGGATCAAATTGTTGTTCAGCTACCATTTGCTTTAAAAAAGCAATATCACCCTCTCTGTTTGCTCTTACAATTTGTAAACCTATATCATCTTCATAAATATCTTTCATATTACTTATCTCTTCCTTTCAAAAATAGGTGCATATCATCTAAAATCTCTTTTAGCTCGCCACGACCAGGCTTTTCTCCCTTATGACTTAAATTCTCAGTTGCGTTCTCTATTTTAAACTTATCTGGTCTTGAATTAACATAATCATTGAATTGTTTTTGTGTCATTCCTACTTTTTCAGCCGCTTCTACTAAACGTCTATGCTCAGAACCATAAATATGACCATAGTGATATGGCGGTTCTATTACTTTCTCAGTAAATGGATCTATATACTTACCATCTTCTGTTCGATCATATCTATCATTAATTTCACGTTTGGTTTCAGCTCTTAGTGACGGTCTTGTTAAATCTGTTTCAATTTTATCTGGGTCACTTGTAAAGCGCCCCTTCTCATCGTGATATAAACCTTGCGCATCTTTTTTTGCCCCCCTTAGATCAAAGCCTCCTGCCTGCGATACCACCACATCTTTACCATCTATCTTAACAGTCTTTTCACCAGCACCTCTGCCTCTACCAAGCCCAACAAGCTCTGCTAAGAATCCAATCCCATCCTTAGTACGTTGAACTTGTTCACTGACCTGCTCAGTAGAAACGTCGCCCTTTTGTTGTAACTTTTCCGTTGTCAGTTGTGATACCGTTTCTCGATCACTTTCTCTTACAATAGCTGTTACCTGATTCTTGAGAGTATCTAC
>NZ_VTDU01000056.1:0-1702 GCF_035615615.1 Acinetobacter sp. MD2(2019)
TTAACTGTGCGATTAATTTCATACGATTTCTCCAGCACAAAACCCCACTGATGTTGTAAAACTCAGCAGTTGATTGTGTATTGAGATGAATTAAGGCGCAGCGTGCCGATGTAAGGCTGGAATGGGAATGAATTGCCGATCGCGTGAGGGTGAATGCGATGTATGTGCGAGGGAAGCACAACAATATAATAGCGTCATAATCGATGACTCCTTGGAATTATAAGAAGTTCTACCGAATCACTGTCAATTGATTATGGTGGCAGAACGAAAGGGGGTTGACAGACTGGGATCCAAGGAACCAGCACGCACAAGGCGTCCCCCTCCCGTCCTACCGCAACGAAGAGGGGACACGAGGGTTCCACGACATAAAAAATTGCTTTTATATACCGTGCTGGATCTGCGGTCTGTCAAAACCGACTGGCAATGTAGGCCAGCTTCTGCATCATAATCGTTGATGAAAATCAGGTCAATTCCTCCTTGGTCTCATCGATCAAAATTAAAGAAATTAGGCGGAATAAAAAACAGATTCTAAAAAATTACAGTGACATAACATCTAAATGACCCGCATGCGGTGAGTTTTAAATCGCCCGTATGTGATCCATTTACATTTTGCCTGCCGATCTTAAGCGGGCTTTTTTATGACAGGAATACTTCAGATGAATTTACCATGTCCTTATTGTCAATCGAGAGATACGGTATTACTCGAATCCCCACAGCATTTAGCCACTCTGAATGGCGCATCTGCACATTCAAGTGATGTGATGTCACCTTTAGCCTTAGCCGGTGTGGGAATGAGTCTTTCTAAAAGTTTAAATCTCCCACCGCTTGCAGGGGCTTTGGCAGGGGTATTCATTGCAGGAGTCTGGCTAATCATGACCGATGGTGCAAGCCAGTCTCATTTCAATCAGGTGTATTGCCCCTTTTATTACTGTAATGACTGCGATCGCGATTTTAGTCCGAGCATCCGCAATTAGATTTTAAATGTATTCATCCAATAACTCTTTTCACTCATTAAAGTCCATCAATTCAGTTGATGACTAGACAACTTTTACAGGAAATAAAATCATGGCACATCTGATTGAACAAATGGCCTATGTGGGCGACACCCCTTGGCATGGGCTTGGCAATCCACTTTCCCCACAGCAACCGATTGAAGTCTGGGCACAACAAGCCGGCATGGATTGGCGGATCGAATCCTCTAACGTCAATTACATGGCACAGAATCAACGTGGGCAAAGCATCATCATGCCTTTTGAAGAACAACGAGTCTTATATCGCTCTGATACCCATGCACCGTTGTCTGTGGTCAGTCAACGCTTTCAAGAAGTTCAGCCCAAACAGATTCTCGAATTTTATCGGGATTTAACTGAACAATCAGGTTTTGAGTTAGAAACTGCTGGGGTACTCAAAGGCGGTAAAAAGTTCTGGGCATTAGCCAAAACTGGACAAAGCAGCGCGTTAAAAGGTAAAGATGTCAGTAATGGCTACATTCTATTGGCAACCGCTTGTGATGGAACATTAGCGACTACAGCACAATTTACTTCCATTCGGGTGGTGTGTAATAACACTTTGGCGATTGCCCTCAAAGGCCAAAGTGGCAGTGCAGGCGTTGTAAAAGTTCCACACAGTACCCGCTTTGATGCAGAGAAGGTCAAACAACAACTCGGTATTTCCGTTCGGGCATGGGATGAACACATGTACC
>NZ_VTDU01000057.1:0-1589 GCF_035615615.1 Acinetobacter sp. MD2(2019)
ATTATTTAAATAACCAATTAAATATACTATTTAAATCAATCACCTATATTAAAACCATCAACACTCACATACTTTTGATAAGGATCTGTTAACAACTTATTTTCAAAAAATAGCGAATTAGTAAAATCGAATTGATAAACACAATTTTACTATTCGCTATACCTCGTATAATGCTGAAAGATCAACACTGGTCTAAGCTAATCGTTTTTTTAGAATCTATCTCAAACAAAATTTGAGAACTCTTATTCAAGAGATTCTTTATCGAATGCGGACATGATGCATTTGGAAAGACAGATTTACTTACAGAACTTGGTAACTCCAAATCAATATTTGAAACAATTCAAATGATGTTCAAAAATAAAAAAATACAAGCCATTGAATTAATTATAAATATTTAATAAAAAATGAGTTTTTATTGACAAGAGTCATGCCCTCACACATCAACATTCGACAACAACTAAACTAAACATCAAACTATTTCTAAACATCTTGGGAGTAATATAGTTCTAAAATTCTCTCGGCTATTGATGCTAACAGGGTAATCTAATCGAAATTATTATTTCAGATGAAACAAATCATGATGCTAAGGCTACGCCTGATTTAATTGCCAAATTAGGCTTAAACAAAAAAATTGTATGTGTAGATAAGGATATAATTATTAAACTTAAAGTGAATAGATCAGATGGCGGATAGACAAAAAATTTGACCCTCAATCAAAAAACTACCACCTATATAAAATCAATCACTTAGTTAAAAATCTGTTTTTATCTATTGAAGCAATTTAGAGGAATTTCGAATCGCTTTGATAAGCTCAAACGCAATTATGAGAGTGCAGTTTTCTTGGCTTGTATTTACATTTAGCTACCACCATATGGGCATCACTAGGTGAAAATTAATTCATATTTATTTATGGCTAAATTACAACCTAAAAATATCAACACAACCTAATATCATGAGTAGTTGATCTTAAATTTCAAACTTAGATAAGCGCCCTCGCTCATGCTAACTTTAACTCGCTTCAAACACCTGAAATATTTCTGATAATGTTGAAATTTTTATGCCAACTACACGTTTAAATTGACTATCGTATAGTGAGTTCACATGTGCATATTTTTATGATTGAAGAATAGCAAACTCATAAAGCATAGTAATAAAAACCCACAGGTATGAAATCATCACAAATATTCTTAAATAAATAAAAAACATATTACTTTCATGATCTATAGCTGGAATGGCTGGAGGTATAGCTCCTTTATTTATTAAAATAATAAATGCAACATAACCCAATACAACGATTAATATACTTTCTATATCTACTTTTTTATGATTAATCAAGTGCAAAATAATAGATAGAATGCAACTCATAGCAAATATAATTAAAATGTATTTCCTATATAGCTAAAAATATAAAGTTTGCTACACTACAAAAAACCTACTAGCTACTGTTATGCCTAAGCCATATTCCAATGATCTTCGCCACAAAGCTCTGAACTACTACAAAGAATGCCAGAATAAATCTAAAACTTGTATCATTTTTAAGATCGCAAGAACCACTCTAGATCTATGGATCAAACTTGAAAAGCATCAGG
>NZ_VTDU01000058.1:0-1467 GCF_035615615.1 Acinetobacter sp. MD2(2019)
AACAATTGATTGGTAAGTTTTTCACTGTGGGTATTGAAGGAAATAATTGTCGATTGAGGCATCGCATCAGGCGAGGATTTAGGAGAAGCTGTAACTTCTCCAAAAAGCTTGAGAATCATTTCAAAGCGTTTGATTTAGTGTTCTTTTATATCAACAATGGATCCGTCTAATGCCAGCATACTTTTTGAAACACCACCTATTTTTTTATAGATATAAAATTAGTTATTGGTTCTTTGATAGCATTTTTTATATTTAGACATACAGTATACGAGCCATATTTTTTGTATACTACGATCTTTTTCTCTATTATGTATTTATCAACGATAAAGTTTTTATTAAAATATCAACCATCTATTGATCTATCATATGGTGTTTATTTGTGGGGGTTTGTTGTGCAACAAATTCTAGCTTTATATTTTAACGATTTAGGAGTTGCTTTCAATCAGATAACTTCAATGTTTATTTCTATTTTTTTTGCATATATAACATGGAATTTAATTGAAAAACCATTTATTGATATAGGGAAAAGATTGATTATTAAAAATACTAATCAATCTAAGTTTTATGTGAAAGACTTAAAAAAAAGCCTTAATCTTTAGAGCAACTTGAATAAAACATCCGGAGTCTTTTTTGAAAAACTACTTAATTAATTAAACCCTACAATTATCGAAGATAGTATCATATAGGAGTGGTATTTGGGTTTTTAAGAGTAGACCTCTTGCATAAATCATTTTTTAAGCAATTCCATGTTGTAAATTCCAGCAATCAAATTTAGACGTAATCCCATGCGGTTACGTCTATTTCGATAGCGTTCAGAAAGTATTTTAAATACCTTTAATTTCCGATTGATGTGCTCAATACAAATACGTCGCTTACCAATTTCACGATTAATTTGTTTTTGTAATCGGCACAGTGCATGCTTTTTACTTGCCTTAAATGGCATGAGACATTTTATGCCTAATTTCTCTAACCCCTGATAACCTTTATCTACAAGCAGTAATGCTTGATAATTCTGCTTTTTACGATGTTGTTTAAATAGTTGAAAATCATGAGTTCTACCTTCTGAAATAGCCAATGACAAAATCTGCTTTGTTATAGCTGGATTAAAAAAGTTTACTACATTTCATTAAATGCTATATCTAAAGCTTCGATAACATTTTTCTGTTTTTGACTGACAATATTTCGTACTTTTCTTTTTAAAACTGACCATGCTTTTTCAATCGGATTAAAATCAGGGCTATACGTTGGTAAATACATGAGTCTGGCATTGTATTGAGTAGCCAATTCATCAATTTCTTTCCCTTTGTGAATCGAAGCGTTGTCTAAAATTAATAGGTATTTTGGGTGCTGACCACTTTTATCTTTAGGTAAACCTTTGAGTAAATATTCAAGCCATCCAGCAAAAGTGCTGCGATCACATGAACCCTGAAAGATGAAGGGTGCAATGAATCTGAAGGCTGCACTTGA
>NZ_VTDU01000059.1:0-1352 GCF_035615615.1 Acinetobacter sp. MD2(2019)
GTCTTTAGTATTGTCAGTTGATGCATCTGGTCAGCCGTTTATGTCTAATAACGGAAAACCATTAGCTTGCCAAGCACCTGAACCTGTAGTGGCAACTTCATCAGTAAATACTGCTAAATCTACAGTTGTAGAAACGACAGTAAATGTCAATTTAGCAGCAGATACCTTATTTAAATTCAATGGATCTTCATTAAACGATTTACTTCCTAAAGGTCGTCAAGAAGTCGTCAATGTTGCCTCTCAAATTACAAATAATTTTGTATCAGTGAGTCATATTGCATTGACTGGATATACAGATCGTTTGGGAAATGCCAATTATAATCAACAGTTAGGTCAACGCCGTGCAGAAACAGTACGTCAATTGTTGGTTCAAAATGGCGTTGCTAGCAATGTTATTTCAGTGGCGAGCTCAGGTAAAAATAAACCTGTCACCAATGGTTGTTTCGATGTGAAACAACGTGATGCACTTAAAGCGTGCTTACAGCCTGATCGTCGTGTAACAGTTGCCATTACAGGCATTGCGAAGTAATTAATTTTTTAATATTTTTGGATCAAAAAAATGACAAAGTTTATTGTAATAGATAAAAGTTCTTTAAATAAAGAAACCGTGGATACCACACAAATTAATTTAAGCAAAGCCTCAATTGTACACACCAAAATGCATCGTGATGATGTGTCTGAGTTTCTACGTGATGGCAATAATCTCATCATGAAATTAAAAAATGGTGAAGTTGTCGTTATTAAAGATTTTTTTGTTGTACATGACGATGTTTCATCCGATTTAGTCTTTGAAGAAAATGGCTGTGCACTTTTTTGGTTTGATGGTCTTTCAGGCTTTAAGGATATTTCAGGTTTAGAAGCTTTATTGCCAGAGGCAGGAAGTCATTTGGCTGGTCTGTTACCTTGGATAGCAGGCGTAGGCGTATTAGGTGGCACTATTGCGGCAATTGGAGGCGGGAATAAATCAAAACACGGTAGTGGATCGGATCTACAACAAGGCGCAATTGACTTAAAAATTGGTAAAGACGGTAGCCTAACGGGTAAAACCACCGATGTTAAGCCAGGAACCGACGTTGTTATTACGGTTAAGGGTGTAGACAAAGATGGTCAAGTGGTGACAGAAACTGTTAAAACAGTGGTTAAAGACGACGGCACGTATAGTGCACAATTACCAGAAGGCACCAAAATTGTAGAAGGCTCACCACTGGTTGGTGAATCAGTAAGTACAGACCGCAATGGTAATGCTGTTAAAGGTCCAGGTGAACTTGCCGGTGCACCGGGTGTAAGCACGCCAGAAGACTTCCCAGCTCACACACCATCAGAAGTTGGTGGAGGCTTGGATCTACAACAAG
>NZ_VTDU01000060.1:0-1201 GCF_035615615.1 Acinetobacter sp. MD2(2019)
ATATATGTGTATAAAAAATGGATTTTTTAACAATTGGCAAGAAAACTCAAAAATATGCAGAAATATTAAATTTAAATATATGTTTATAAAAGACTTTTAAAACTAAAGTATAATGTAATAAATTATATTATTGAAAATTAAGCATTAGATTATGGTTGCCTCAATGTTCTATTTTTGCATAAAGGATAAAATATAAGCTTACATCATACCATTTCGGCAATAGAAAGGGCTCTGCATTGATCATTTACATTTACAGAAAAAGCCTGTGTGTTGCATTGTTTGTTAGGTGACTGAAATGTTGTAAATAAAACACTTGCACTAAAAAAAGAATTAATATTAAATGAAAACGATTATTATTAACAGTAGGTAGTATTATGTCATATTCGTTGCCACAACTTCCTTACGCATACGATGCACTTGAGCCACATATCGATGCCAAAACCATGGAAATTCATCACAGTAAACATCATCAAACCTATATTAATAATATTAATGCCGCCCTTGAAAATACAGTTTGGGATAATCTTCCCATTGAAACGCTGCTACTTAAGCTAGATGAACTTCCAAATACCTTAAAAGGCATGGCAATGAACAATGGCGGTGGGCATGCCAATCATTCATTATTTTGGACAGTCATGAGCCCACAAGGTGGGGGAGAACCGACTGGCGTTTTAAAAGAAGCCATTGAAACGCAATTGGGTGGTTTTGAAAAATTTAAGCAAGATTTCACTCAAGCTGCTTTAAGTCGTTTTGGTAGCGGTTGGGCGTGGTTATCTGTAACAGAAGATAAAAAACTTGTGGTTGAAAGTAGTGGCAACCAAGATTCGCCCTTAACTTGGGGCAATACCCCAATTCTGGGCTTAGATGTTTGGGAACATGCGTATTATTTAAAATATCAAAACCGCCGACCAGAATATATTGCAGCATTTTATAATGTGATTGATTGGAATGAGGTTTTACGTCGTTATCAGGCGGCTTTAGCCGATTAATGCTTAAAATAGATATAAATACAAAAGGATAAGTGATTTATCCTTTTGTGCTATGAAATGCTTGAAAATGTTCGCGCACAACCTGTAGCCACGCCTGAACTGCAGGAGAATGCGCACTATTCTTTTTCCAAGCCATGACCAAATGCCAAGGAATACTTGGATTTTTTAGTTGTACAGCAGCAAATAAATTCGGATCTAACAAGTTGGTGTAA
>NZ_VTDU01000061.1:0-1200 GCF_035615615.1 Acinetobacter sp. MD2(2019)
GGTAATACCCCCATTATTAATCGAATCTATAAGTAGAATATCCTAAGCCTTTATTATTGTTTAAAATTAGGTGGTCTACCATCAACTGACATATGTGGTCGTTCATGATTATAGAAGTATTGCCATGCTGTTGTATAGTTCTGAACGTCTTCAATATCTCGAAATAACTGCTGATTTAAACACTCATAACGTACTGTTCGGTTAAATCTTTCAACATACGCATTCTGTTGTGGGTTACCTGGTCGCGTAAACACATGCTCGATTTCATGTTGTTTGCACCATTGAGCCATTAAATCACTGATATATTCCGGCCCATTGTCGCTACGAATACGTTTAGGTTTCCCTCGCCACTCAATCAATTGATCTAAGTCTCGAAGTACACGTTGCGCTGGTAATGAAAAGTCTACCACCATTGCCAGTGACTCCCGATTATAGTCATCAATGATGTTGTGAACACGATAGCTACGTCCATCACTGGGCTGATCATACATAAAATCCATCGACCATGATTCATTCTTGGATGTAGGCGTAGCAAGCTTCTCGGGAATTTCTCGCTTAATTCGTTTGTTCGGTTTGATTCTTAAATTTAGCTCTAGTTCCTTGTAAATCCTATAAACTCTTTTGTGGTTCCATGTGTACCTTTTGACGTTACGCAAATACAGAAAACACAGCTTAAAGCCCCATGTTTTATGATCATTGGTCAGTTGAATCAACCATTGGGCAATCTGCTGATTTTCATCATCTAAACGCGCTTTATAGCGGTAACAGGTCTGACTCACATTAAAGATCAAACAGGCCATACTGACCGAAAGCTTAAATTGCTCAGTTGCTTGCTGAGCAAGTAATTTACGTTGTCTTGGCCTTAAAACTTTTTTGATAGTGCATCTTGCAACACATCAGATTTAAGTCGTTCATCAGCATACATTCGTTTTAAACGAGCATTTTCAGCTTCAAGCTCTTTGAGTCGAGTCATTAATGATAAGTCCATACCACTGTATTTTGACTTCCATTTGTAGAACGTTGCCGTACTCATACCGTGTTCACGACAAAGATTCGGTACAGGCGTGCCAGATTCAGCTTGTTTTAAAATACTCATGATTAAACTGTCTGAATATTTTGATGTTTTCATAGAAAATCTCCTTGGACAAAGGTTAATCGATTTTCTACTTTTAAACTCGCTTAATTTGCGGGAGCATTACC
>NZ_VTDU01000062.1:0-1102 GCF_035615615.1 Acinetobacter sp. MD2(2019)
CAAGGTACGGTTACAAACGCTGCAACAGGCACCAACCGCAACATTAATAATACTCAAGAAATCACCAGAGACCAGACCACAGGTATGCTCAATGGCAGTGTAACGGTAGATCATCGTTTATTGACGGAGCGTGGACGAGCAGAGATTGTAAAAGAGCAGAAGGATATTCCCGAAAATTTCCGTCAAAGTGCAGAGAATTTGGCAAAAGCTTTACCAGATGGAGCGTATAAGGATAAAGCCTTACAGACTTTAAATAATATACAAGCAAGTTTAGCAAACAATCCAGAAATGTTAGCTAAAGGTGGAGATCAAGTTTATAAAGGTTATAAAGAATTTATTCGTCAAGGGGGAGAACCTGAACAGTATGAGGCCATCTTTGATCAGGAAGTTTTACCATTAGCGAAAGAATTGAATGATGTTGCCAAGCAAGCTAGTGATGATATTACGAAAGAACTTGCTAAATATTATGGGATAGATGAATCGCAAGCAGCTTCAGTGGCTAAAAGATTATTAGTTACACGACAAACTGAGCAAAATAGCAGTGCTAGTCATGATTCTGAGTCTATTTCAAGTGATAGTTCTTTTGATTGTAGCAATTGCTTACATTTAGAAATTGCTAAAGCATCACCTCGTGGAAGTCAAATTTTAGTTTCAGATATGCCTACCTATAAAATTACGTTGGAAAATGGGAAAGATATTTATTTTAAAACAGGCAGTAACTTAGCAATTAACATATTTGATAAGAGTGCAGCGGTTAGTTACAAGGTTGATGAAGCGATAAAGAAAACAGGTATAGATCCACAATTAGCAGGATTAGCATTATCGTTGGCATTTGGGGGGCCGATTGGGCTTGCTAAGGATTTAATTACAGATACTGTAGCAGGAAAAGAAATTGCAACAGGAGTAGATACTCTCAAGAATCAGGTAACAGCTATTGTAAGAGAAAGTGATCGAGAAACGGTATCACAACTGACAACGGAAAAGTTACAACAAAAGGGCGACGTTTCTACTGAGCAGGTCAGTGAACAAGTTCAACGTACTAAGGATGGGATTGGATTCTTAGCAGAGCTTGTTGGGCTTGGTAGAGGCAGAGGTGCTGGTG
>NZ_VTDU01000063.1:0-1057 GCF_035615615.1 Acinetobacter sp. MD2(2019)
CATTTTTAAGATCGCAAGAACCACTCTAGATCTATGGATCAAACTTGAAAAGCATCAGGGCAATGCAAATAGACCTCATCCAGACAAAGCAGGTCGACCCTATAAAATTAAAGACTTACAAGCGTTCAAAAGCTTTGTTGAAACAACAGCATTTTCACAGGCTAAAGATCTAGTGCCATTATTTGAACAAACATTTGGTTATTGCGTCAGCTATGCAAATATCTTATTTGCTTTAAAAAAGCTGGGGTGGAGTCATAAAAAAAGAGTTTTCTCTATAGACAATCCTGCAAAATAGGACGGGCAGTATTCCAATGGTTTCTCCCACAATGGAAACAGCAATATGGTGAAGAACATATTTTATATATTGATGAATCTGGCATAAATAGCAATGAAGTTGCAGATTATGGTTGGTCTGAGAAAGGAAAACGTTGTCATGCAATAAAATCAGGTGGACATGGAACTAGATTAAGTATGATCAGTGCTGTTTGCTCAAATGCAGCTTTTAAATTCATTGCCCCCTTCATCTTTCAGGGTTCATGTAATCGCAGCACTTTTGCTGGATGGCTTGAATATTTGCTCAAAGGTTTACCTAAAGATAAAAGTGGTCAGTACCAAAAGTACCTATTAATTTTAGACAACGCTTCGATTCACAAAGGTAAAGAAATTGATGAATTGGCTACTCAATACAGTGCCAGACTCATGTATTTACCCACTTATAGCCCTGATTTTAATCCAATTGAAAAAGCATGGTCGGTTTTAAAAAGAAAAGTCAGAAATATTGTCAGTCAAAAACATAAAAATGTTATCGAAGCTTTAGATATAGCATTCAATGAAATGTAGTAACCTTTTTTAATCTAGCTATATAGCTAAAAATATAAAGTTTGCTACACTACAAAAAACCTACTAGCTACTGTTATGCCTAAGCCATATTCCAATGATCTTCGCCACAAAGCTCTGAACTACTACAAAGAATGCCAGAATAAATCTAAAACTTGTATCATTTTTAAGATCGCAAGAACCACTCTAGATCTATGGATCAAACTTGAAAAGCATCAGG
>NZ_VTDU01000064.1:0-883 GCF_035615615.1 Acinetobacter sp. MD2(2019)
CGTATTCATACGTGTTGAAACTTTCCAGCCTACGATTGCTCGTGAAAATACATCAATAATAAATGCCGTATAGACCCAGCCTGAATTGGTCTGAATATAGGTGAAGTCAGCCACCCAAAGGTTATTCGGGTGTTGTGCCGTAAAATCACGTTTCACTAAATCATCTGCACGTTTTTGATCATCACGGCTACGTGTAGTTTGCTTATTCTTACCCCGCCATACACCTTGTATATCAAGCTTTTGCATCAATCGAGTAACACGACAACGTGCAATGGCATAGCCTTCTTTCTTCAATTGCTCCCACACTTTACGAATGCCATAACGACCTGAACTATCACGCCATATTCGTTTAATTTCTTCTGCATAATGCTCATCATGCAAAGCTCGTTTAGAACGTTTATCGGGGTTTTTAGTCAAATCTAGATGGCGATAATAAGTGGATGGTGTAATCGGTAATATGGTGCAGATGGCTTCTACACCATATTTGATTTTATTGTTGTGAATGAAATCGACCATTATTTGCGTGGGCGGTCGAGCTCCGCCTGGGCGAAAAAAGCGGCTGCTTTACGAAGAATTTCATTTGCTCGCTGTAGTTCTTTATTTTCACGCTCAAGTTTTTTAATACGTTCTTGATCAGACATCTGTTGAACTTTGGCAGGATTTTGGAGATCAAGATGTTTCTGATACCAAACACGTAATGTTTCGGGTGTACAACCAATTTTAGGGGAAATCGCAGTGATTGCAGCCCAATTTGAGGGATAATCTTTTTCAGATTCTAGAACTAAGCGAACTGCTCGTTCTTTGATTTCAGGAGTATAGTTTGATTTTTTCATCGGAGTAGTTTCTCAGGAAAAGTGGTCTCCGACAAAACCGGTACGGTTCA
>NZ_VTDU01000065.1:0-868 GCF_035615615.1 Acinetobacter sp. MD2(2019)
ATTTGGCTAGGGTGTGTTGACACTTACTGCTCAAATATTAATTTACAAGGGTAGCCATAAAAATATACAAGCGAGAGCAACTGAACTTTCATAGTTTCGTTTCAGCTTGTCATATCGAGTGGCTATCCCCCTAAATTGCTTCAGTCTACAAAACATATTTTCAACTAAGTGTCTGATTTTATATAAATACCAATCCATATGATCATTACTAGATTTAGTGTTAGATTTTTTTGGTATATTTGCTTTAGTATCAGTAGCTCTAATCTGTTCACGCAAAGGTTCTGAATCATAACCTTTATCTGCACACACTATGTCTGTTTCTGATAAATCTAGCTTTGAAATTAAGTCAGGTGCAACTTTCATATCATTCGTTGTTCCATCTGTAATGATGAAATCAATAGGATTGCCATGCGCATCTACAACTAAATGTATTTTGGATGAGTTTCCACCAATGCTTTTTGAAATAGCTTGTTGAGCAATGCCAGCAGAATGTTGATGAGCACGTACATGAGAACCATCAATAAACACCCACTCCATATCCGTGCAAAAAGATAATATTTTAAATAAAATAAGTAATTTGCCACTCGCTGACCAACGGTTAAAGCGTTTAAAAATAGAGTTTGCTAATCCAAAATCTGAAGGTAGATCACGCCAAGGGCAACCTGTTCTAATTCTATAAAGAATGGCTTCAATAAAATTACGTAAATTTGAGTTGTGGTGAATCGATAAATTACGGAGAATAGGTTTCAACTTTTGCCAGTGTTGATCTGTCAGCATGGTACGAGGCATAGCGAATAGTAAAATTGGGTTTGGCGATTTGATTTTACTACTTCGCTATTTTTTATACTAAAAGTGTCAACACTCTCTA
>NZ_VTDU01000066.1:0-857 GCF_035615615.1 Acinetobacter sp. MD2(2019)
CTTTTAGATAAAACCAATGTGCTTGATGATAATGCTGGGTTGCATCGCCTAAACTCACTAAAAAGTGTGCGCTAATCAGTGTTGCCAGCATCGCAGGCCACATAATTCCGCGATACAGTTTACGCTCCATGACTTGGAAACGTTGATGGCTTAGCTCATCGTTGCTCATCGCATGGTAAACGTACAGCCGCGGCAAATAAAATAATGCCGCGAACCAACAAATCACTGCAATTAAATGCAATGCTTTAACCCAAAGAAATGCCTCAGATGGTGTTGTCATCTAAAATCCTAACGCTTAGCCAGCCCATTTTTTGAAAACGAGACACGCATTCACGCCGCCAAAACCAAAGCTATTGCTCATAATCGCATTCAGTTTAGCATCACGTTTTTCAAGTACAAGATCAAACCCTTTCGCGCCTTCATCCAGTTCAGTCACGTTGATGTTTGGTGCAATAAAGTCATTTTGCATCATTAATACTGAATAAATCGCTTCGTGTACACCCGCCGCACCTAAGCTGTGACCCGTCATTGACTTGGTCGAGCTAAATGCAGGTACTTGACCTTCACCAAACGCACGTTCCATGGCTTTTAATTCGGTAATATCGCCAGCAGGGGTTGATGTGCCATGAGTGTTTACGTAGTCAATGCTGTCTACACCATGTTGTTTGGCTTCTTCAAGCGCCATTAAGATACAACGCGTTGCACCTTCACCGCTTGGCGCAACCATGTCTGCACCGTCACTGTTTGCTGCATAACCCACCACTTCAGCTAAAATGTTTGCACCACGTGCTTGAGCGTGTTCAAGTGACTCTAATACCAAGAAACCACCGCCGCCGGCAATTACAAAACCGTCACGG
>NZ_VTDU01000067.1:0-828 GCF_035615615.1 Acinetobacter sp. MD2(2019)
CTATATAGCTAAAAATATAAAGTTTGCTACACTACAAAAAACCTACTAGCTACTGTTATGCCTAAGCCATATTCCAATGATCTTCGCCACAAAGCTCTGAACTACTACAAAGAATGCCAGAATAAATCTAAAACTTGTATCATTTTTAAGATCGCAAGAACCACTCTAGATCTATGGATCAAACTTGAAAAGCATCAGGGAAATGCAAATAGACCTCATCCCGACAAAGCAGGTCGACCCTATAAAATTAAAGACTTACAAGCGTTCAAAAGCTTTGTTGAAACAACAGCATTTTCACAGGCTAAAGATCTAGTGCCATTATTTGAACAAACATTTGGTTATTGCGTCAGTTATGCAAATATCTTATTTGCTTTAAAAAAGCTGGGGTGGAGTCATAAAAAAAGAGTTTTCTCTACAGACAAGCCTGCAAAATAGGACGGGCAGTATTCCAATGGTTTCTCCCACAATGGAAACAGCAATATGGTGAAGAACATATTTTATATATTGATGAATCTGGCATAAATAGCAATGAAGTTGCAGATTATGGTTGGTCTGAGAAAGGAAAACGTTGTCATGCAATAAAATCAGGTGGGCATGGAACTAGATTAAGTATAATCAGTGCTGTTTGCTCAAGTGCAGCCTTCAGATTCATTGCACCCTTCATCTTTCAGGGTTCATGTGATCGCAGCACTTTTGCTGGATGGCTTGAATATTTACTCAAAGGTTTACCTAAAGATAAAAGTGGTCAGCACCCAAAATACCTATTAATTTTAGACAACGCTTCGATTCACAAAGGGAAAGAAATTGATGAATTGGCTACTCAATACA
>NZ_VTDU01000068.1:0-717 GCF_035615615.1 Acinetobacter sp. MD2(2019)
CTACACATCAAATGTCCTACCTGCCTGAGCGACAGTATAAAGAAAAATGGCATAAAAGTGGATGGTAAACAAAATTACCAATGCAAAATATGTAAACGTCAGTTTATCGGTGATCATGCACTCAGCTATCAAGGTTGCCATTCAGGAATCAAGACCAAAATATTACACCTGATGGCGCGAGGCAGTGGTGTTAGAGATATTGCAGAAGTCGAAAGAGTCAGTATTGGCAAAGTTTTACGTACACTCAGTCTATCAAAATATAAAATCCAACCGCAACAAAATTATTATGAAACCCTTGAAGTAGATGAGTTTTGGACTTTTGTTGGCAGTAAACAGAATAAACAATGGTTGATTTATGCCTATCATCGAGAAACAGGTGAAATAGTTACTTATGTTTGGGGTAAACGAGATTTAGCGACTGCCAAACGGCTTAAAGCTAGACTAAAACAGCTAGGAATAAGCTATGCTCGTATATCGAGTGATTGCTGGGATAGTTTTGTTACCACCTTTAAAAAGTGCAAACAATTGATTGGTAAGTTTTTCACTGTGGGTATTGAAGGAAATAATTGTCGATTGAGGCATCGCATCAGGCGAGGATTTAGGAGAAGCTGTAACTTCTCCAAAAAGCTTGAGAATCATTTCAAAGCGTTTGATTTAGTGTTCTTTTATATCAACAATGGATCCGTCTAATGCCAGCATACTTTTTGAAACACCACC
>NZ_VTDU01000069.1:0-637 GCF_035615615.1 Acinetobacter sp. MD2(2019)
GTTTTAAAAATATTTATTATTTTTTGTATTAAAATTTGTTGCATATTATTAAATAGGATTTTATTATTTTAATTAATCCGAAACGGGGTAAATAAAAATGTTGAAAAAAATATTAGTGGTTTCATTATTGGCAGCATCTTCAGCAACATTTGCTGGAAATTGGCAAGTAAAAGTGGGCGGCAGTGTTGTTGCACCTTCAAAAAATGATAATACGTTATTGAATGGCGCATTAACTAATGTAAAAGCAAGTAATGAATATGCGTTCACGCCGTCTGTAGAATACTTTTTTGGCGATAGTGGTCTTTCAACCGAATTATTATTGGCTACACCGCTAAAACATGATGTGACTGCTTCTGGTGAAAAAATTGCATCGTTTAAGCAATTACCACCAACATTAACGCTTAAATATAACTTCAAAAATTCAACAGGATTCACGCCATATGTAGGTGTGGGTGCAACTGCTGTAATTATTTGGGGCGAAAAAATTGATGGCGCTAAGTTAAAAGCAGATGACTCTTTTGGTGTTGCAGGACAAGTTGGTTTTAACTTTAAACCTGCCGATGCGAAAAACTGGGGTGTTTTTGCCGACGTACGCTACGCTGATGTCAGCTCTGACCTAAAACTTAATGGCGCTAAA
>NZ_VTDU01000070.1:0-596 GCF_035615615.1 Acinetobacter sp. MD2(2019)
GCCTTTCGGCCTCGCCTTAGGGGTCGACTCACCCAGCCCCGATTAACGTTGGACTGGAACCCTTGGTCTTTCAGCGAACGGGTTTTTCACCCGTTTTGTCGTTACTCACGTCAGCATTCGCACTTCTGATACCTCCAGCATACTTCTCAATACACCTTCATCGGCTTACAGAACGCTCCCCTACCACTTGACTAATGTCGAATCCGCAGCTTCGGCACATAGTTTTAGCCCCGTTACATCTTCCGCGCAGGCCGACTCGACTAGTGAGCTATTACGCTTTCTTTAAAGGGTGGCTGCTTCTAAGCCAACCTCCTAGCTGTCTATGCCTTCCCACATCGTTTCCCACTTAACTATGATTTTGGGGCCTTAGCTGGCGGTCTGGATTGTTTTCCTCTTAACTACGGACGTTAGCACCCGCAGTCTGTCTCCCGGATAGTACTCATAGGTATTCGGAGTTTGCATCGGTTTGGTAAGTCGGGATGACCCCCTAGCCGAAACAGTGCTCTACCCCCTATGGTATTCGTCCGAGGCGCTACCTAAATAGCTTTCGGGGAGAACCAGCTATCACCAGGCTTGATTAGCCTTTCACCCCTATC
>NZ_VTDU01000071.1:0-568 GCF_035615615.1 Acinetobacter sp. MD2(2019)
CCACAAGTCATCCCCTGGCTTTTCAACGACAGTGGGTTCGGTCCTCCAGTTAGTGTTACCCAACCTTCAACCTGCTCATGGATAGATCGCCTGGTTTCGGGTCTACACCCAGCAACTATACGCCCTATTAAGACTCGGTTTCCCTACGGCTCCCCTATACGGTTAACCTTGCTACTGAACGTAAGTCGCTGACCCATTATACAAAAGGTACGCAGTCACATAACAAAGTATGCTCCCACTGCTTGTATGCATGCGGTTTCAGGATCTATTTCACTCCCCTCACAGGGGTTCTTTTCGCCTTTCCCTCACGGTACTGGTTCACTATCGGTCAGTCAGGAGTATTTAGCCTTGGAGGATGGTCCCCCCATGTTCAGACAAGGTTTCACGTGCCTCGCCCTACTCGTCATCATTATCTAAGCCCTTTCGTGTACGGGAATATCACCCTCTACGTTTGCACTTCCCAGAGCATTCCACTAAAACTTAGATAACTTAATGGGCTGATCCGCGTTCGCTCGCCGCTACTAACGGAATCTCAATTGATTTCTTTTCCTAAGGGTACTGAGATGTT
>NZ_VTDU01000072.1:0-564 GCF_035615615.1 Acinetobacter sp. MD2(2019)
TCTCTAGAAAGTTCTTAGTATGTCAAGGCCAGGTAAGGTTCTTCGCGTTGCATCGAATTAAACCACATGCTCCACCGCTTGTGCGGGCCCCCGTCAATTCATTTGAGTTTTAGTCTTGCGACCGTACTCCCCAGGCGGTCTACTTATCGCGTTAGCTGCGCCACTAAAGCCTCAAAGGCCCCAACGGCTAGTAGACATCATTTACGGCATGGACTACCAGGGTATCTAATCCTGTTTGCTCCCCATGCTTTCGCACCTCAGTGTCAGTATTAGGCCAGATGGCTGCCTTCGCCATCGGTATTCCTCCAGATCTCTACGCATTTCACCGCTACACCTGGAATTCTACCATCCTCTCCCATACTCTGGCTAACCAGTATCGAATGCAATTCCCAAGTTAAGCTCGGGGATTTCACATTTGACTTAATTAGCCACCTACGCGCGCTTTACGCCCAGTAAATCCGATTAACGCTTGCACCCTCTGTATTACCGCGGCTGCTGGCACAGAGTTAGCCGGTGCTTATTCTGCGAGTAACGTCCACTCATCCTAGGTATTAACTAGAAGAG
>NZ_VTDU01000073.1:0-563 GCF_035615615.1 Acinetobacter sp. MD2(2019)
ACCCGTTCGCTGAAAGACCAAGGGTTCCAGTCCAACGTTAATCGGGGCTGGGTGAGTCGACCCCTAAGGCGAGGCCGAAAGGCGTAGTCGATGGGAAATTGGTTAATATTCCAATACTTCTGTGTAATGCGATGAGAGGACGGAGAAGGTTAAGTCAGCCTGGCGTTGGTTGTCCAGGTGAAAGGTTGTAGGTATGTACCTTAGGCAAATCCGGGGTACTCTATACTGAGAACTGATAGCAAGCTAGTTTACTAGCGAAGTGGCTGATACCATGCTTCCAAGAAAAGTCTCTAAGCTCTAGTTACACAGGAATCGTACCCGAAACCGACACAGGTGGTCAGGTCGAGTAGACCAAAGCGCTTGGGAGAACTCTGCTGAAGGAACTAGGCAAAATGGTACCGTAACTTCGGGAGAAGGTACGCTGCTGACGGTGATGGGACTTGCTCCCTGAGCTATTGGCAGCCACAGAAACCAGGCCGCTGCAACTGTTTATTAAAAACATAGCACTCTGCAAACACGAAAGTGGACGTATAGGGTGTGATGCCTGCCCGGTGCTGGAAGGT
>NZ_VTDU01000074.1:0-547 GCF_035615615.1 Acinetobacter sp. MD2(2019)
CAAACTCCCATGGTGTGACGGGCGGTGTGTACAAGGCCCGGGAACGTATTCACCGCGGCATTCTGATCCGCGATTACTAGCGATTCCGACTTCATGGAGTCGAGTTGCAGACTCCAATCCGGACTACGATCGGCTTTTTGAGATTAGCATCCTATCGCTAGGTAGCAACCCTTTGTACCGACCATTGTAGCACGTGTGTGTAGCCCTGGCCGTAAGGGCCATGATGACTTGACGTCGTCCCCGCCTTCCTCCAGTTTGTCACTGGCAGTATCCTTAAAGTTCCCATCCGAAATGCTGGCAAGTAAGGAAAAGGGTTGCGCTCGTTGCGGGACTTAACCCAACATCTCACGACACGAGCTGACGGCAGCCATGCAGCACCTGTATCTAAGTTCCCGAAGGCACCAATCTATCTCTAGAAAGTTCTTAGTATGTCAAGGCCAGGTAAGGTTCTTCGCGTTGCATCGAATTAAACCACATGCTCCACCGCTTGTGCGGGCCCCCGTCAATTCATTTGAGTTTTAGTCTTGCGACCGTACTCCCCAGGCGG
>NZ_VTDU01000075.1:0-486 GCF_035615615.1 Acinetobacter sp. MD2(2019)
CTCAACGGATAAAAGGTACTCTGGGGATAACAGGCTGATACCGCCCAAGAGTTCATATCGACGGCGGTGTTTGGCACCTCGATGTCGGCTCATCTCATCCTGGGGCTGAAGCAGGTCCCAAGGGTATGGCTGTTCGCCATTTAAAGAGGTACGCGAGCTGGGTTTAGAACGTCGTGAGACAGTTCGGTCCCTATCTACCATGGGCGCTGGAAATTTGAGAGGATCTGCTCCTAGTACGAGAGGACCAGAGTGGACGAACCTCTGGTGTACCGGTTGTGACGCCAGTAGCATCGCCGGGTAGCTATGTTCGGAAGGGATAACCGCTGAAAGCATCTAAGCGGGAAGCCTACCTCAAGATAAGATTTCCCTTGGACTTTATGTCCACTAAAGAGCCGTTGAAGACTACGACGTTGATAGGTTGGATGTGGAAGCATAGTGATATGTGAAGCTGACCAATACTAATTGCTCGTGAGGCTTGACTATACA
>NZ_VTDU01000076.1:0-473 GCF_035615615.1 Acinetobacter sp. MD2(2019)
AAGTTGTAATCCAAATTTAAGTAAAATTCCTGCCAACATGGCGCAGCTTAAACTTAAAGGAATTTTCGCCAGTAAACGCTGAAATAATCCCGAGAAACCAACAATTGCGGTGAGAATCCCGCACAACACAAATGCACCAATGGCTTGGGCTAAGCTGTAATGACTTCCCGTTGCAATAATGAGTGCAATACCTGGGGTCGACCACGCTGTTGCAACTGGATATTTATATTTCCACGATAAAATCACCCCAGTTAAACCAATGGCAAGTCCCAATGCCCAAAACCAAGACGCAATTTGTGCCGGATTCGCCCCTAAACTCTGTGCGCCTTGAATGACTAAAACCGCAGAAACACTAATGCCAATTAAAAAAGTGATAAAGCCTGCAAACACAGCAGGAATAGAAAAATCTTGCAGAAGTTTTGACATAAATCGCTGTTCTTCCATGAAAATAAAAAAGCAGTACCGTTGAGAAT
>NZ_VTDU01000077.1:0-460 GCF_035615615.1 Acinetobacter sp. MD2(2019)
GTTAGAAGCTCTTTCTAAGCTTGATAACATTGGTTCTGCAGAAGTTGACCTAGGTAAACTTGCTGTTGAGTTTAGAGAAAAAGGTGGAGATGTCGATACCTTTGTTGCCAATGCAGTGAAGGGGATTGAAGGCCGTGCTGCAGAAGTAGAGCCGAAAGAAGTTGTGCTTTATGGTTTTGGTCGTATTGGTCGTATCTTGGCGCGATTAATGATTGAGCAAACCGGTATTGGTCGTGGTTTAAACTTAAAAGCGATTGTGGTGCGTAAAGGTTCGGATGGCGATTTGGCTAAACGTGCGTCTTTATTGCGCCGTGACTCGATTCATGGTTCATTTGCAGGAACCATTTCTGTCGATGAAGAAAATGAAGCCATTATTGCCAATGGTAACTTTATTAAAGTGATTTACGCGTCAAATCCAAGTGAAGTGGATTATACCGAATATGGTATTGAAAATGCGCTA
>NZ_VTDU01000078.1:0-449 GCF_035615615.1 Acinetobacter sp. MD2(2019)
AGGCTTGATTAGCCTTTCACCCCTATCCACAAGTCATCCCCTGGCTTCTCAACGACAGTGGGTTCGGTCCTCCAGTTAGTGTTACCCAACCTTCAACCTGCTCATGGATAGATCGCCTGGTTTCGGGTCTACACCCAGCAACTATACGCCCTATTAAGACTCGGTTTCCCTACGGCTCCCCTATACGGTTAACCTTGCTACTGAATGTAAGTCGCTGACCCATTATACAAAAGGTACGCAGTCACATAATAAAGTATGCTCCCACTGCTTGTATGCATGCGGTTTCAGGATCTATTTCACTCCCCTCACAGGGGTTCTTTTCGCCTTTCCCTCACGGTACTGGTTCACTATCGGTCAGTCAGGAGTATTTAGCCTTGGAGGATGGTCCCCCCATATTCAGACAAGGTTTCACGTGCCTCGCCCTACTCGTCATCATTATCTAAGCCCTT
>NZ_VTDU01000079.1:0-403 GCF_035615615.1 Acinetobacter sp. MD2(2019)
CTTCGCGTTGCATCGAATTAAACCACATGCTCCACCGCTTGTGCGGGCCCCCGTCAATTCATTTGAGTTTTAGTCTTGCGACCGTACTCCCCAGGCGGTCTACTTATCGCGTTAGCTGCGCCACTAAAGCCTCAAAGGCCCCAACGGCTAGTAGACATCGTTTACGGCATGGACTACCAGGGTATCTAATCCTGTTTGCCCCCCATGCTTTCGCACCTCAGTGTCAGTATTAGGCCAGATGGCTGCCTTCGCCATCGGTATTCCTCCAGATCTCTACGCATTTCACCGCTACACCTGGAATTCTACCATCCTCTCCCATACTCTAGCTAACCAGTATCGAATGCAATTCCCAAGTTAAGCTCGGGGATTTCACATTTGACTTAATTAGCCACCTACGCGCGCT
>NZ_VTDU01000080.1:0-401 GCF_035615615.1 Acinetobacter sp. MD2(2019)
ACTCTGCAAACACGAAAGTGGACGTATAGGGTGTGATGCCTGCCCGGTGCTGGAAGGTTAATTGATGGGGTTAGCGTAAGCGAAGCTCTTGATCGAAGCCCCAGTAAACGGCGGCCGTAACTATAACGGTCCTAAGGTAGCGAAATTCCTTGTCGGGTAAGTTCCGACCTGCACGAATGGCATAATGATGGCGGCGCTGCCTCCAGCAGAGGCTCAGTGAAATCGAAATCGCTGTGAAGATGCAGTGTACCCGCGGCTAGACGGAAAGACCCCGTGAACCTTTACTGCAGCTTGACATTGAACTTTGACCTTACTTGTGTAGGATAGGTGGGAGGCTATGAAGATGGGACGCCAGTTCCATTGGAGCCATCCTTGAAATACCACCCTGGTAATGTTGAGGC